>CAZTCU010000098.1:0-8839 GCA_964612235.1 uncultured Rhizobium sp. | reverse complement strand
GACACGTTCCCGAGCCATCGTCGGGACGCAGCAGGCCGCACAGCATGCGGATGGTTGTGGTCTTGCCCGAACCGTTGGGGCCAAGAAATCCCCAGACCTCGCCTTCCGGCACTTGAATGTCGACATGATCGACGGCGATCTTGCTGCCGAACTTCTTGGTCAGCCCATGCACGTCGATGGCGAATGCGCTCACAGCGGATGCACCTCGACGGGCTGGCCGGGATTGAGCTTGAGACCGCCCGGGGCGCGCGCTTCGAGTTTGAAGACGAGCTTCTCGCGGCTTCCCACGCTGAAGATCACAGGCGGCGTGAATTCCTGCTGCTGGGCGATGAAGGTGACGGTGGCAGTGATGTTCTTCGCACAGGAATCGCAGGTGATGGAAACCTTCTGCCCCAGTTTTATCTTGGCGAATTGCGTTTCCGGCACGAAGAAGCGGACATAGATGTTCTTGGGCGGCAGGACCGAAACCACCGGTGTCATCGCGGGTGCATATTCGCCTTCGCGGAAATAGATGTCCTCGACGCGGCCTTCGGTCTTGGCCACGACGTCACGTTCCGCCAACTGATAGCGTGCACCCGCGAGAACGGCCTGCGCTTCCTTCTCCTGCGCTTCGATCTGGGCGATGCGCGCAACCGCCTGCTGATAGTTCGATTTGGCGATGTCGTAATTCTGCGCGATGCCGGCGCGCGCTTTCATCAGGCCGGATTGGCGGGCCAGTTCTTTCTGCGCCAGCGATAGTGTTGCGCGCGCATCGCGCATCTGTGCGGCGGCTTGCGAAAGCGTCGCTATGGCCTGATCGCGCGAGGCCGTTTCGCGCGTGTCGTCGAGTGTGAACAGAAGATCGCCGTGTTTCACCTGTTGCCCGCGCTGCACGGCCAGTTTGGCGACCCATCCGGCTTGCGGGGCAGCGATCAACGCGTCTTCACCCACCACATATCCAAGATAGCCGTGATCCTTCTTCTCGCCGCATCCGGCGAGCAACAGAAGACACAACGCGGCCAATAACCGTTTCATGATTTGCTCCCCGCGGAGATCCCACGCAGCAAGGTGTCGATGTGGGTGGAGATGAGACCTTCGTAGTCGTACGGCGCCGGATCGAGCGAGGCGAAGGTGATGCGCCAGAAGGCGGCTAGCAGGATGGGCGCAATGCAGAGCCGCGCGACATGGGCAGGTTCGACGTTGCGGAATTCGCCGCGCGCAATCCCGCGCGAGATGATGCTTTCGAGAAGCCCCAATCCCTTGTCGATGATCTCTTCGCGATAGAAGCGCACCAGTTCGGGGAAATTGCCCGCTTCCGCGATGACGATCTTGGGCAGCACCACGCGGTCGCTGGTGCGGATGAAACTCCCCACAGTCGACAACACCAGAATCAGAAGATCGCGCGACGGCCCTTCATAGGCCTCAGCCCGCGCGATCACGCCCTGGATGGTGGGCGCGAGCGATTCGCGCACCAGTGCCTTGAACAACGCTTCCTTGCTTTCGAAGTAGAGGTAGATCGTGCCCTTGGTCACGCCCGCGCGGCGCGAGATGTCTTCCATGCGCGCGGCCGAGAATCCCTTTTCCGCGAACACAGCCAGCGCGGCATCCAGAATCTCCTGTGGCCGGGCCTCCTTGCGGCGGCGCCAACGGGCGGATTCGGCGGGGTCGGTGCCTCTCATGATGGGGTCACATTACTAAATGACCGGTCATTTATAAATACCATAAACCGGGTTTCGTTCATGCTGCAGACAGCCACGTTCCCTTAGAGTCCCGAAGATCGGGAATTGTTTCGAAAAGGATGATAAAAATGCGTGTGCCCTCTTCAGCCAAGCTATTGGGCGCGCTTGGATTTCTGGCTCTGGCAGGGTGTACCTCGCCAACCCCCTATGCCCCCCGCGAGCCCGGCGGTTATACCGGCTATACTGACCAGCGGCTCGACCAGAACCGCTATCGGGTCACTTTCACCGGCAATTCGGTGACGCGGCGCGAGACGGTGGAAGATTATCTGCTGCTGCGCTCGGCCGAGGTCACCCTGCAGTCGGGCTTCCGCTATTTCGTGTTCGACACGCGCGATACCGAAGCCAAGACGACTTACCGCTCGGACTTCGTGGGCTGGCCGGGATGGCACGGACGCGGCTTCTGGTATCGCCACACTTGGCCCTACTACGACCCGTTCTTCGATGGTCCGCCCTATGACACCGTCCAAAGCTATCCGATCACGCGCTATCAGGCTTATGCGGAGATCGTGATGCTGACGCCGGAACAGGCGAAGGACGATCCAACCGCGCTCGATGCGCGCGACGTGGTGGATCACATCGGTGCGCGTGCTGTAACGCCGCAGCAACAGGGAGCATCGGCACCGCCGCCGCCCCCACCGCCTCCCAGAGACAGGCAGTAATGCAAAAGGCGCGCGAGGATAACCCGCGCGCCTTTTCATCTCTTTCGGCTTTGAGCGTTACTCGGCCGCGAGCAACTGTCCGCCCTTGCGGTCAACGAAATTGATCGTCTGGAGGTACTTGATGCCCTCCTCGGCGATGTCGTCACCCACCATGCGGTCGCCTTCGTTCTTCAATTCGTCCATGTCGATATACATGGCGTAGAACGAGCGCGTGCGCGCAGTGATGATGCCTGCGTTGAGCAGCGTCTTCACCAGCACGCGGAAGATGTTTGCCGATTGCTTGAGGCTTTCGCGGCGGTCTTCATCTGTGATGGCTTCCATGATGGAGGCCTTGGCTTCGCGCCAGTCGATGCCGCAGGAATCGTAGACCACCTGCATCTGTTCGGCATTGATGAGATTGAACAGAAGCGTCTGGAAGCATTGTGCCGCCCAGTCTTCGACGACGTTGTGCTCTTCTTCCGTCAGTTTCGGGATCGTGCGGTCGGCCCAGATCTTTCCGAATTTGTGATGGAAGGCCTCGTCGGTCATCACAAGCTGGCAGAGCTTGACCAGCAGCGGATCGCGCGAACGCTGATAGAGCGTAGCGAACGCGCCCATCGCGAGACCTTCGACCAGCATCTGCATGCCGACGATCTTTTTGTAGACTTCCGGCGCCAGTACCATTTCGGTGAGCAGGCCCTTGAGCGTTGCACCGGCAGGAAGAGGCGAGCCCCAGCGCGCGCGGATGTAATTGGTGAAGCCCGTTACATGGCGCGCTTCCTCGCGCGTCTGGTTGGCGGCGTATTCCTGCGCGCCGGGATCTTTCAGGATGTGGCAGAGCGAGGCCGAGAGCGACAGCGCGCCCTGTTCGCCGTGCAGGATTCCGGAAAGCTGCCAGCGCGTCGCCTGATTGGCGAATTCGCGTTTCTGGTCGGGCGTGAGCGCTTCACCGAGCTTGGTGCGGAACAGGGGGAAGAATTCGTCCGGCAGGATCTGTTCCTTGGACATGTCGAACGGCTCTGAGAAGTTGATGTATTTCTTGTCCAGCGGATCCCAGAAATGATCGTGGGTCGCGGAGATGATCTTGTCGAACGCCGTGGAGCGCTGACCGTAACGCTCGACCTCCAGCATCGCCGGAAAATCGTCGGGTGCTACCGCATCATAGATGTTGTCTTTGGTGATCTGGGTCATGGGCGCACCTCTTCCGCTTGGAGGACGTAAGTATGCCCGTTGCTGCCACCAAGTCAAGAAAAATGACGCAGGCGTCAACTTATTGCGGAGACATTAATCGTCCTCGCTGAGCGAGCCTTTGGTCGAGGCAACGCCGCCTTCCAGCCTCTCATCGGGTTCGACGGCCTGGCGAAGCGCACGCGCCAACCCCTTGAAGCAGGTTTCCACGATGTGATGGCTGTTCGAGCCATAGACGTTCTCGATGTGCAGGCAGACCCCGGCATTCTGCGCAAAGGCTTGAAACCACTCCTTGAACAGCTCGGTGTCCATCTCGCCGAGCTTCGGCTTGGGGACGTCCACATGCCAGATCAGATAGGGCCGGTTGGAAACGTCGAGCGCCACCCGCGTCAGCGCCTCGTCCATCGGGATGAGGGCCGAGCCGAAGCGGTTTATGCCCGCGAAATCGCCCAGCGCCTTCTTCACCGCCTGGCCGATGACGATGCCGGTATCCTCGGTGGTGTGATGGAAATCGACGTGGAGGTCGCCCTGGGCGCGCACCTTGAGGTCGATCATCGAATGGCGGCCGAAGCTTTCCAGCATGTGGTCCAGAAAGCCGATGCCAGTGTCGATATCGCATTCGCCCGAGCCGTCGAGATCGAGCCAGACGGCGATCTCGGTCTCCCGTGTCTTGCGTTCGACGGTTGCGGTGCGCATGGGCGGACCCTATGTGAGCGTTCGCGGCTGTATAACAGGGGTCGCGTTAACGAGAAACGGCAAGGCCGGGATCAATTCATGACCCACTATCTCGATCAAAAATGGCGTTCCACCACCATCCTGTCCGTCCGCAAGGGCGGGGTCGTGGTGGTGGCAGGCGACGGGCAGGTGACGGCGGGTCAGACCGTGATGAAATCCAATGCACGGAAGGTCCGCCGCCTCGCCAAGGGCGATGTCATCGTAGGCTTTGCGGGGGCGACCGCGGATGCGTTTGCCCTATCCGAACGGCTGGAAGCCAAGATCGAGCAGCATCCCGGCAACCTCACGCGCGCTTGCGTGGAACTCGCGAAAGACTGGCGCACCGATCGCTATCTGCGCCGCCTCGAAGCGATGATGGCGGTGGCGGATTCCAAAACCTCGCTGATCCTCTCCGGCACCGGCGACGTCGTGGAGCCGGAAGACAGCCTGATCGGCATCGGATCGGGCGGGCCTTACGCGCTGGCCGCGGCGCGCGCATTGCTGCCGCTCGATCTTTCGGCGGAAGAGATCGCCCAGCGCGCCATGAAGATCGCCGCCGACATTTGCGTCTACACCAACCAGAAGATCGTCATCGAAAGCCTGAAGGCCGAATGAGTTTCTTCACCCCTCGCGAAATCGTTTCAGAACTCGACCGTTTCATCGTCGGGCAGGCCGACGCCAAGCGTGCGGTCGCCATCGCCTTGCGCAACCGCTGGCGCAGGCAACAGCTTGCGCCCGAATTGCGCGAGGAAGTACTGCCAAAGAACATCCTGATGATCGGCCCCACCGGCGTCGGCAAGACCGAGATTTCGCGGCGTTTGGCGAAACTCGCACAGGCGCCGTTCCTGAAAGTGGAAGCCACCAAATTCACCGAAGTGGGCTATGTCGGCCGCGACGTGGAACAGATCGTGCGCGACCTTCTCGAAGTCGGCATCGCGCAGGTTCGCGAGAAGAAGCGCAAGGATGTCGAAGCCCAGGCCGATGCGCGCGCCGAAGACCGCGTGCTGGATGCGCTGGTGGGCGCCAATGCAAGCGCTTCCACCCGCGATACGTTTCGCAAGAAACTGCGCGCGGGCGAATTGAACGACAAGGAAATCGAGATCGAAACGCGCGAAACCGGTATGCCGTCGTTCGAGATTCCGGGCATGCCGAACGCGCAAGTGAGCATGATCAACCTGGGCGACATGTTCGGCAAAGCCTTTGGGGGCAAGGCCAAGATGCGCCGCATGACGGTGGCGGATGCGCACGATCCGCTGATCGCCGAGGAAGCCGACAAGCTGCTCGACAACGACGCGATGATCCGCGAGGCCATCGAGACGGTGGAGAACGACGGCATCGTGTTCATCGACGAGATCGACAAGATTTGCGCCCGCACCGAATTCCGCGGTGGCGGCGATGTGAGCCGCGAAGGCGTGCAGCGCGATCTGTTGCCGCTGATCGAAGGCACGACGGTTGCCACCAAGCACGGCTCGGTGAAGACCGACCACATCCTGTTCATCGCCTCGGGCGCGTTCCACACCGCCAAGCCATCCGACCTGTTGCCGGAACTGCAGGGCCGCCTTCCCATCCGCGTGGAACTGAAGGCGCTGACCCGCGACGATTTCCAGCGCATCCTGACCGAGCCGGAAGCAAGCCTGATCAAGCAATATGTGGCGCTGCTCGACACCGAAGGCGTCACGCTCGATTTCACGGCGGACGGGATCGGGGCCATCGCCGATATCGCGGCCCAGGTGAACGCCAGCGTCGAGAACATCGGCGCGCGCCGCCTGCAGACCGTGATGGAACGTGTGCTCGACGAAATCAGCTTTTCGGCGACCGACCGCACCGGCGACAGGCTCACCATAGATGCGGCCTATGTGCAGGCCCGCGTGGGCGATCTCGCCAAGGACCAGGATTTGTCCCGCTTTATTTTGTAGATTGTGGCCCAAGCGGTTGACCCCAAGGGGCGTTCTTGCAAAAAGGCCCCCCTTGAACGTCGAAGGGTAGGGTTGATGCCGCGCAAAGACTATCTGTTCACCAGCGAAAGCGTCTCCGAAGGTCATCCCGACAAGGTCTGTGACCGGATCTCCGATGAAGTGGTGGATCTGTTCTTCCGCGACGGCCCCAAGCACGGCTTCGATCCCAAGGACATCCGCGTCGCCTGCGAGACGCTCGCCACCACCAATCGGGTGGTGATCGCCGGTGAAACGCGCGGACCGGCGCAGATCACCTCCAACATGGTGATCGACAAGGCGCGCGAAGCCATCCGCGACATCGGTTACGAGCAAGAGGGCTTCCACTGGAACCACTGCGAAGTCGAAGTGCTGCTGCACGCCCAGTCGCCGCATATCGCCCAGGGCGTGGATGCGTCGGGGAATAAAGACGAAGGCGCAGGCGACCAGGGCATCATGTTCGGCTATGCCTGCCGCGAAACGCCGGAGCTGATGCCGGCGCCGCTTCTCTACAGCCACAAGATCCTTCACCTGCTCGCCGCCGCGCGCAAATCGGGCAAGGAACCGAAGCTCGGCCCCGACGCGAAAAGCCAGGTGACATTGCGTTACGAGAACGGCAAGCCGGTGACGGCGACGCAGATCGTCCTGTCGACGCAGCATCTCGACGAGAACATGACATCCAACGACGTGCGCCATATCGTCGAGCCTTACATCCGCCAGGCGCTGCCGGCGGAATGGATCAGCGACAAGACCGTCTGGCACGTCAATCCGACGGGCGCGTTCGTGGTCGGCGGACCGGACGGCGATTGCGGGCTCACGGGCCGCAAGATCATCGTGGACACTTACGGTGGTGCTGCTCCGCATGGCGGCGGCGCGTTCTCCGGCAAGGACCCGACGAAGGTGGACCGTTCGGCCGCCTATGCCGCGCGTTATCTCGCGAAGAACGTGGTGGCGGCCGATCTTGCCGACCGCTGCACCATCCAGATTTCATACGCCATCGGCGTGGCCGATCCGCTGTCGCTCTATGTCGATCTGCACGGCACGGGCAAAGTGGACGAGGCCAAGCTCGAAGAGGTTCTGCCGCAACTGATGAGCCTGAAGCCGCGCGGCATCCGCGAGCATCTGGGCCTCAACCGCCCGATCTATGCGCGCACCGCGTCCTATGGCCATTTCGGACGCGCGCCCGAAGCGGATGGCGGCTTCTCCTGGGAGAAAACCGACCTCGCCGATGCGCTGCGCCGCGCCTTCTGATTGCCCGCCGAGACGCATCCCGAACGCCAGCGGCGGCAACTCTATGGCCGCCGCAAGGGACCGAAGCTTTCTGCGCACCAGCAGCATCTGATCGACACGCTGCTGCCGCAGCTTGCGTTGAAGCCCGAGCTGGGCGCCGATCCGAAAACCTATTTCGACCACGCCGACGACGTCTGGCTCGAAGTGGGCTTCGGTGCCGGCGAGCATTTGTTGTGGCAGGCACAACATCATCCGAATGTCGGCATGATCGGCGCGGAGCCCTATATTTCCGGCGTCGCAAAACTTCTATCGAAAGTTGCCGAAGCCAAAACGCCCAACATCCGTCTCTACATAGACGACGCGCGCGACATCATCGACGCACTGCCCGATGCCTCGCTTGGCCGGGTGTTCATCCTGTTTCCCGATCCCTGGCCCAAGACGCGCCATCACAAACGCCGCTTCGTGCAAATGGATCTGCTCGACCGCCTTGCGCGCGTGATGAAGCCGGGTGCGGAATTGCGTTTCGCCAGCGACGACGCGCCCTATTTCGAATGGACGCTGGAACGGGTTTGCGCGCATCCGGACTTCGAATGGACGGCCGCCTGTTCCGCCGATTGGCTGTCCCGGCCCGAGGGCTGGCCCCAGACCCGTTACGAGGCCAAGGAGCTTCACGGAAAGCCAGCTTATCTGGGCGCTATTCGCGTCTGACTTGCCATTTTCGGACTGCGGGACTATATCCCCGGCCATCCCTTACAACAGAAACTGCTGTTGTGTGGCGGTCGCAAGACCGCCGCGGGCCAGACGCTTGTTTTTGGCTGAGTTGGTTTTTGGGCTGAGAAGGACGACGGCTATTTTAACCGCGATGTCGCAACTGGAACCGGTGATTGCCCCTGCCGTGGAAGCGGCGGGTTACCGGCTCGTGCGCCTGCGGCTGATGGGCGGCAAGACCAAGACCTTGCAGATCATGGCCGAACGGCCCGACGGGCAGATGGACGTCGAGGACTGCGCGAAACTTTCGCGCGCGCTCAGCGATTTCCTCGATCAGGAAGATCCGATCGACGGCGAATACAATCTGGAAGTCTCCTCGCCCGGTATCGACCGGCCGCTGACGCGGATTTCCGATTTCGCGCGTTGGGCTGGCCATGAGGCGAAGATCGAACTGACGACGCCGGATGCCGGCGGCCGCAAGCGGTTTCGCGGAACGTTGTTGGGGCTCGACGGCAAGGACGTGCTGTTCGAATCCGGCGGCGCGAAGATGACCTTCGCGTTTCGCAACATCGCCGAAGCAAAGCTCGTGCTCACCGACAAGCTGATCGAAGAAGATTTGAAGGCGCGAAAGAAAGCGCAAGTTTAACGAAGGCGCGCGCGCGCGCGTGACAGGAGAGAAGAATGGTTACCGGAGTTGCCGCAAACAGGCTCG
>CAZTCU010000097.1:0-8845 GCA_964612235.1 uncultured Rhizobium sp. | reverse complement strand
GGCGCCAATGCAAGTGCCGGCGGGTCTCGCACACAGACCAATATCGGCGACGTTACCTATAACGGAGGCGTAGGCGGTACTCCCCAAGGCTTTAGCGGCGGAGGCGGAGGCGGCGGCGCGGCCGGGCCGAACGGAAACGGCGCGCGGGGCGGAAACGCCATTCACTATGCGGGCAACTCGTCTTCGGGCGGCGGCGGTGCTGCAAGCGGCGGTTCGCCAGGTGCCGATGCCCTCAACACCAGCCCGGCTGCATCAGGCGGCGATGCGTCGAACGGTTCGGGTCACGGTGCAGGCGGAACATCGGCAAGCCAAAGCGGAACGGCGGGAACGCCCCAATCCGGCTATGGCGGCCCAGGCGGCGGCGCGGCTTACTACACGACAGCCGTTGCGCACAATGCTGGTCCAGGTGCCATAGGCCAGGAATGGGATTCGACGCACGGTGCCGGTGGAGGTGGCGGCGGTGCGGGTGGAAATTCGGGCAACGGCGCCGACGGCGGCCTCTATGGCGGCGGCGGCGGCGGGTGTGGCAACAGCAACGGCATTGCCGGTTCCGGCGCGCAAGGCGTCATCGTCATCACCTATACGCCGGGCGGCGCCGCAACGGTCTTACGCAGCTTCAGCTGCATAATCGGTTGAACACCGGCCGCACCCGGCGGCTCCGGGCGAACACACAAGCTCCTCGCGATCCTCGCGCGGGGCTTTTTTATTATGGAGTGAAAACATGAATCCTGCAGCTTTTTCCAAGATCAACTGGACGCAAGCCGTCGCCTTCCTCGCGATGCTGCTCACCCTGTTCGGCATCGACATGCCCGACAACGTGAAGCTTGAAACGGTCGCGCTCATCCAGGCCGTACAGACAATCGCGACATGGCTCCTGCACAACGTTTTCAAGGATATCAAATGATGCGCGCCCAGTTCATCGCAGGCGCCGTCGCGTTGCTGCTAGCGTCGTGCGCGAACATCTTCCCCGCACCGCAAACGTCCGCGCAGGCCGTCTATGAAAGCAAGGCCGCCTTCCTCGTGGCATTGCGCACCGCGGATCGTTATGCCGCTCTGCCGCGCTGTCCCGCGAAACCGCTGTGCTCCGACGCCGGCACCGTCGCCGCGATCCGCACATCTGCGAAAGCCGCGCAAGCCAGTCTCGACGCCGCGCAAACCGCCGTCACCGATCCCGCCTTCAAGAACGGCGATGCGCTCGCAAAGAGCATTGTCGCCGCCGACGGCGCGGTGGCCGCCTTTGCGGCCATCACCGCCCAACTTCCCGCAAAAGGAGGAAATCCATGACCGTTCTCCAATATGTTGCCGTGGCGCTGGCCGCCCTCGATGAAATCCTCAAGGCCGGCGGCAATGCCGCAGCGTTGCTCGCCCAGTTGCGCACCACGATCGGCGCTTTCCAGGCCGAAAAACGCGATCCCACCGATGCGGAATGGCAAGCCCTCGACGCCCAGATCGCCACCGCCATGGAAGCGTTGGGCTGAGACCGGCTTTACAGCCGCTCATGCGCCTGCCTTCATGCGCCACCGCTATTTCGGAGCATGACATGGACGTCCGCGAAGCCATCCTCACGCGCAAATCCATCCGCGCCTTCAAACCCGATCCGGTGCCGGAAGAAACGATCCGCGACATTCTTGCGGTCGCCTCGCGCGCGGCCACCGGCGGCAATCTCCAGCCGTGGCGTGTGCATGTGCTGATGGGCGAAGACCGTGAGGAATTTCTGCGTCGCATTCGCGCCGCGCGCGCCGAACATCCGATGGGCGAGCCGCCGGAATACAAGATCTATCCGCCGGATTTGACAGAGCCTTATCGCACGCGCCGGTTCCGCGTCGGCGAGATGATGTATGCGACCATGAATATTCCACGCGAAGACAAATCCGCGCGCCTCAAATTCTTCTCCGGCAACTGGGAATTCTTCGGTGCTCCCGTCGGCCTCATCTTCACGATGGATCGCCAGATGCAGGAAGGCCAATGGGCCGATCTTGGCATGTTCCTGCAGAACGTGATGCTGATGGCGCGGGAACACGGGCTACATTCCTGCCCGCAGGAAGCATGGGCCGTGTGGCACAAAGTGGTGCGCGCCTATCTGAAAGTGCCGGACAACGAGATCGTCTTCTGCGGCATGGCCATCGGCCACGCCGACGAAGCCGCGCCGGTTAACGCGCTCGTCAGCGAACGCGCGCCGGTAGAGGAATTCGCGACCTTCCATTCCGGAAAATGAAAACCCGCGCGAGAAAAACGCCCCGCGCGGGCGCGCGCTTGACGGTGCTTGGTCCTAACGGGGAGGGGCTTGCCGCGGACCGCCCACCTCAAGAACGCCAGATTCGAAGGTTCAGCCCTCGTTTCATGGCGGTCATATTGCGTTATGGTTTCTGAACGTGTTCTGGCTGTCGCATTCATCGACGGTTCATTTGCAGGGAACTAAAAGACCGCATGCGTATTGGTGTGCCCGCGCTGCTTCTGGTCATGCTGGCCGCGGGCGCAAACCCTGCGGAAGCCCAGCGCGATCAGGTGCGTGAGCGCGTCCGCAGCGGCGAAATCCGGTCTTTGGACCGCATCCTCCCCGACATCCGCAGGAGCCATCCCGGAACCTTCTACGATGCCGAAGGCCCGATCGAAGGCCCGGATGGCGACTATCGCTACCGCCTGAAATGGATGACGCCGGAAGGCCGCATCATCTGGCTCGACACCGACGCGCGCACCGGTCGCGTGTTGGGCGTCGAAGGCGTGCGCCGGCGCGCACTGCAGCCGCCAGGGGCGCGCGACTATTTCGAGGACCGTTACGGTCCGCAACACAGTATGGAAGGCGGCCCGCCCGACTCGCGCAGCGGCGAAACGCGCCCACCGCATGATCGCTTCGATCGCGACAGAGGCTGGAGGGAGCGTGACCGGGATTGGGGTAACAACGGCCGTCATCGTGGTTGGGACAACAACCGCGGACACGACAGAGGTCATTGAATGCGTATTCTGCTTGTTGAAGACGACAAGGATCTGCAGCGTCTTTTGAAAAAGGCATTGGGCGATGCCGGCTATGTGGTCGACGCCGCCTCGGATGGCGAGGAAGGTCATTTCCTTGGCGACACCGAACCCTATGACGCGGTGATCCTCGATCTCGGCCTGCCGAAGATGGATGGCGTGCGCGTGCTCGAAAAATGGCGCGCAGACAACCGAACCATGCCGGTTCTGATTCTCACCGCGCGCGATCGCTGGAGCGACAAGGTCGCCGGATTTGACGCAGGAGCGGACGATTATCTTGCCAAACCCTTCTACACGGAAGAACTTCTGGCGCGCGTGCGCGCATTGCTGCGCCGCGCGGCAGGCCTTGCCACCAGTGAAATCGAGATTGGGCCCTTGCGCATCGACACCCGCGCAAGCCGCGTGACGCTTAACGGCAATCCGGTCAAGCTGACGTCGCTGGAATACCGGCTTCTGGCCTATCTCGCCCATCACCGGGGCAAGGTGGTGTCCCGCACCGAATTGGTGGAACATCTCTACGATCAGGATTTCGATCGCGATTCGAACACGATCGAGGTCTTCATCGGTCGCCTTCGCAAGAAGCTCGATCCCGACCTGATCCAGACGGTGCGCGGCCTTGGCTACAGCCTCGAAGATTCCAACAGTGCTGGCAGCAAAGATAGCGCCAAAGCCTAGATCGCTTTCGGCACGTCTCATCATCGCCGCTGCGGTGTGGACGATCCTGGGGCTCGCGGCAGGCGGTGCGATTCTGTCCGGAATGTTCCGGACCACCGTCGAAAGCAATTTCGACTCGCAGCTCAAATTCGACCTCGACGGCATGATCGCCGCCGCCGAACCGGACCGCTACGGAGTCGTTTCACTATTGGGCCGCTTCACCGATCCGCGTTTCGAACGCATCTATTCCGGCTGGTATTGGCAGATCGTTCCCATCGGCGACAAAAGCTTCCAGCAAAGCTCGCGCTCGCTGTGGGACAAGGCGATCAAGATCGAAGGCGCCGCGAAATCCGGCAACCTGACCTGGGGACATGCCGATGGCCCCGACAATCAGCATGTGCGCGTTCTGGAACGCAGAGTGGAATTCCCCATCACCGCCACGGCCGATCCCTCCGATACGCGCTCATTCATCTTCCTGGTCGCCCGGGATACCGCCCAAAGCGAAACGAACATCGCAAAATTCAATGGCACATTGATCTGGTCGTTCGCGATTTTGGGTTTGGGCCTCATCACGGCGATCTTCATTCAAGTGCGGATCGGGTTGCTGCCGCTGCGCAAAGTCAGCGAATCCCTTGCTCGCATCCGCGATGGCTCCGCACGAAGACTTGAAGGTGACTTTCCCTCCGAGATAGCACCGCTTGCCGGCGAGTTGAACAGCCTGATCGAACACAGCGCCGAAGTCGTCGGCCGCGCCCGCACGCATGTTTCCAATCTCGCGCATTATCTGAAAACGCCGCTGACCATTCTTTCCAGCGAAGCCAGCGCACAACCCGGTCCGTTGGCCGATGCCGTTCAACGGCAGGTGGGTGCGATGCGCAGGCAGGTTGATCATTATCTCTCTCGCGCGCGCGCAGCGGGTGCAGTCGATGTGCTCGGCAACCGTACTCGCGTGGAACCCGCGCTCGCCGATCTTGTGCGCGTGCTCGCGCGCATTCACGCCGAGCGCAATATCGAGATCGGTTTGGCTTGCGATGCGAACCTGTTCTTCCGTGGGGAGCGGCAGGACCTTGAAGAGATGGCCGGAAATCTGATCGACAACGCCAGCAAATGGGCGAAGCATTCGGTCAAGGTCGCCGCCACCCGCAACAACGCAAAGTTGCAGATTGTAGTCGACGACGACGGCCCCGGCCTTCCGCCCGAAGACCGGGCCCGGGTTTTCGAACGCGGCGAACGCCTCGATGAATCCGTGCCCGGAACGGGTCTTGGACTCGCCATCGTCCGCGATATCGCCAAGCTTTATGGCGGCACGCTGGAGTTGAACGAAAGCTCGCTGGGCGGCCTTCAAACTAGGCTGACTCTGCCTGCTATCGTCTGATTTTGCTGCCGCCAATCACATTAAACAGCCCATTAACCGTATCCGGCTAGGGTTTAGCCGGGGGATCGGACCGACACATGCTTCCGACACAAGAAAAACTGCTGCGTTCTCTTCTGGGCCGCCTGCCGCCGGCAACGGCCCAGCAACTCGCGCGCGCCATCGAAGCCGACAAGCTTTATGACGGCAAAGGCCTGCCCCACGACGTCATTCTGGAAAGCCTCAGGCCCGCGCTGCGGCAAGCGCCGCCGGAAGGCCGCGTTCTCACGCCGCTGCGCCTGTTCTGTCAGCCGTTCGAAGATCTACTGATCAATGCGGGCGGAAAAGCCAAGCTCAAAGGCCGCATCGCACGCGAAAGCATCCTTCCGGTCTGGACGTGGATCAGCACGACCGTTCTTCCGGAGGAGGCGCAGTCCTATTCCAACGACGTGCGTCACGCGATCGAAAAACAGGATGTAACATCGGCCTATTCATTCGCAACGCGATTCTGGTCGACGTGTTCTGCCGCCATTGGCGCCGCGCTTGCGAACGAGGGATCTCGTTCGGCGGCGCGTTCCGCACTCGGCGATCTCGCACTGGCCGACGCGTCAGAGATGGCATTGATGCTCGGTATCGGCGGAAAGGTTCTGGAGGTCCAGAAAAAACTCCCGCGCGGCACCGCAACACTCACCGAGGAACTCATTTGGTCCTTGCGCGAAATTTACGACGCGCTCCTGCAAACCAATTCCGATGCTGCGCCTTATGTCACCGTCATTACGATGAGCAGGCTTGCCAAACCGTGGGAGGCGCTGCGCCTTCCGCTGATGATCGTTCGCAAAACGCAGGACACGCTGATTTCTTCGACCGATATGGGCCTTGCGGGGGAATTGCTGTTCCACGACCTCGAAGATTATGCGTTCCAGATTCGCGCCGTGCGCCAACCACATTTCGATGTAGATGTGCTGCTTCGCAACCTGTCGCGGTTCACGGAGTTATCGAGCGCCGTCGTGAAGGAAATCGAAATCCGCCGCGACGGCCGCTGGGGCCAGAATCTTCTGAAGGATCGCAGCCTGGTCGGAACGACAATGGACGCGATGATGCAGAAAGCGCCAAAGGAGATCCTTGCAGCGTTACCGATGCATAAGAGCGGCTCCTATGGCGGCGGCCCGCGCGTTCCCAATATCGAGCATATGCCCGATCAAGAGGAAAAGATCGAACGCGCCATTCGATATGCCAAGCTCGTCATCGGCTGTCGTCACCTTGCATCGCGTGCGTCGTTCGGCGCGACGCACAAGGATGCGAGCGACGAGGTCGAGCGCGAACTGCGAGTCTACAATGAAGACATCGTCAAGCTGATGCGCGATCCCGATGAAATAAAACGTCGCAAAGCCGAGCCATTTTTTCGGGCGGCCATCGATTTGACGGCAGTCCTCTTCAGCGAAGAAGAAGCCGATTTCCTACGTCGTCGTGCCCGCGCCAGCATAGCGGCCTAGAACGCACCGCTTCGTTTCAGGCCCTCGATCTCGTCTTTCGAATAACCAAGCTCACTCAGGATTTCATCCGTATGTTCGCCCAGAACCGGCGGCCGTTTGCGAACGGTCCCCGGCGTGCCATGCAACTTCACCGGTGTCGCAGCAACTGGTGCCTTGCCGATACCGGGAAAATCGACCGTCGTGAAGAAGCCGCCGGCCTTCACATGCGGATCGGCCAATGTCTCCCGCGGCCGATAAACCGGCCCTGCCGGCACGCGCGCCTTCTCGAAGGCCGCGATCGCGTCCTCGCTGGACCGTGCCGCACACCATTCGCCGACACGTTTGGAAATGATCTCGCCATTGTCGCCGCGCGCCTTGTCGGACGCGAAACGCGAATCTTCAATCCACTCCGGAGCGCCAATCAGTTTGCAAACGCGCCGGAACAATGGATCGCCATTCACGGCAACCGTGATCCATCCATCCTTGGTGCGGAAAATATCGGACGGACCGGCCGTCTGGCTGCGGTTGAGCGTTGGCTTGCGGTCGATCTTCAGCACCTCTTCTTCAATCAGCGTCGGAGAGAAGTAGGTCAGCGCCGTTCGCAGCAACGCACCCTCCACCAGTTGCCCACGTCCGGTCTGGTCGCGCGCGCGCAAAGCCGCAAGCACACCCATTGCCAGAAGCGAGGCGGTTCCGAAATCCACATAAGGCGCGGAACATCTCACCGGCTGTTCTTCCGTGCCGGAGAAATAGGTGGAACCCGACATTGCCTGCGCCACGCCATCGAAGCCCACGCGAGAGGCATAGGGCCCTTCCAAACCGAACGCCGACACAACGGCGACGACGGCGCCCGGATTGATCGCCGATACGCTCTCATAGTCGAGGCCCATTGCTTTCAACGTCTCACCGGGCAGGTTGGCGATTACGACATCGGCAGAGCGAACCAGCCGTTTCACCACATCGCGCCCTGCTTCGTGCATGGGATCGAGAACGAGGCTGCGCTTGTTGCGGTTCATCTGCAGGAACATCGCGCCCTCGCGCGGTGTGCCGTCATCCTTTTCACCCAGCGGAACAAGCGTGCGGTCTTCCCGTCCTTCGCGTTTCTCGACGCGGATAACGTCCGCGCCCAGATCGGCCAGAAGGGCCGCGCAATAGGGCCCGGCGATGTAGCGGCCGAAGTCGATCACCTTCAGCCCTTGAAGCGGTCCAGTCATTTGAGTCCTTGCGATTTGCGATATGTCGAAGCCCGAACTATACCCCTGTCCGCCCGAAATGCATGGCCTCAAGGAACGCCGGATGCCGCCCAGATCGAACCCGCTCAAGCTCAACCCGTTGCAGCTTCGCACGCTCACTTTGCTTCAGGCGCTGGCGCGTCTTCCGGCTGCGGCGCAGGGTGGCCCCGGGCAGGGCGAGATCACCATCCACACCTTTCCCCAGGCCCACGGCGATCACTTCCATTTGGGCGACGCCGTGGTGGCAGGCAAGGATGCGACGGGGCTGTACAACGAATCCGTCTGGAACGCGCTCACGCGCAAAGGTCTGGCGCGCGGCGAGTGGCCCCGGCAGATCACGTTACTGACGGACGGCCTGACCTACGACACGGGCGACGCCCGGGAAATCCTGCGCCGCGGCGGTCACTGACTCACTTTGGTGAGGGTGGCGAATTTTTCACTGAACAAAGCCGCTCCATCATCGCTGGCAAAGAACTTGTCCAGATCGTCCGGCTCCGCCGTCAATGTGACATCGCCGAAGTCTCCCGGTTCGATGGCGCCTGCAACCGCACCGGTTTGTATCGCTTCCTTCGCCTTGTCTTCCGACACCAGGAACAGAGTCACGCGGCCATCGCTTCCAAAGCGGTAAAGCAAAGGCACGGTGCCGCGCGAAGGATCGCTCTCGCGCTTGCCATTGTTGAAGACCATCTCCGCGTTGAAGAAATGGTGGTCTCCCAAACTTGCCGCCTGGACGCGAACGACGCTCCATTCGCCATTCAGTTTTTCGCCGCCGGAAACGATCACGACTTTGAAGCTTCCATTGTCCATCGGCAGAAAATGGAAATAGACAACTTCGTCGTTGGACTGCGCCATCTCCGCCCGCCACAGCCCGGCCAGAGCCGGATCGGTCGAAAAGCCCACCGAGGTTCCAATCGGACTGGTGGTGGTCACGGGATAGCAGGCAGCCGCCAAAAATGCAGCGCAAGCAGCCACAAGCACACGAAATGCCTTCATGACCTGCCTCCAGATGCCGGCCAAGGCGGGTCCTAGTGCCGCATCGGCCCGCGTTGGTCGCGCCCGTAGTCGCTCTGTATATTCCACCGCCATGAACGCCCGCAAAAAACGCCGTCTCTATTTCGTCCTCGCCTTGCTGATCGCAGGCGCGGGCGGAGCAGCGCTGGTCATTG
>CAZTCU010000096.1:0-8922 GCA_964612235.1 uncultured Rhizobium sp. | reverse complement strand
GAAGTGGACACCTCCGATGTCGATCAGTTCATCAATTGCGTGCGCTATCTGGGCCCGACCTTCGGCGGCATCAATCTCGAAGACATCAAGGCGCCCGACTGCTTCGTGATCGAGGAGCGGCTGCGCGAGTTGATGGACATTCCCGTTTTCCACGACGACCAGCACGGCACCGCGATCATTTCCGCGGCGGGCGTCATCAACGCGCTCGAACTGACCGGGCGCAAGATGTCCGACATCAAGGTGGTGGTGAACGGCGCGGGCTCTGCCGGCATCGCCTGTCTCGAACTGCTGAAGTCGATGGGCCTGCCGAACGGCAACGCCACCCTTTGCGATACCAAGGGCGTCATCTATCGCGGCCGCGTGGAGGGCATGAACCAGTGGAAATCGGCCCATGCGGTGGAGACGAAGGACCGCACGCTCGCCGATGCGCTCAAAGGTTGCGATGTGTTCCTGGGCCTTTCGGCGAAAGGCGCGGTGACGCAGGAGATGGTCAAGACGATGGCCAAAGCGCCGATCATCTTCGCGATGGCCAATCCCGATCCCGAGATCACGCCGGAAGAAGTGAAAGCCGTGCGCCCCGACGCCATCGTCGCCACGGGCCGCAGCGACTATCCCAACCAAGTGAACAATGTGTTGGGCTTCCCTTACATCTTTCGCGGCGCGCTCGACGTGCGTGCCACGACCATCAACGAGGAAATGAAGATCGCGGCGGCGCATGCACTCGCCGAACTCGCGCGCGAGGATGTGCCCGATGAAGTCGCACTCGCCTATCGCGGCGCGCGCCCCGTCTACGGCCCCGATTACATCATCCCCGTGCCGTTCGATCCCCGCCTGATCAGCCGTGTGTCGTCTGCGGTCGCCGAAGCCGCCGTGCGCACCGGCGTCGCGCGCCGCGAGATGAAGGACGCCGACACCTATCGCTATCAGCTCTCCGCGCGCCTCGATCCCTCGGCGCTCCTGTTCCAATCCATCACGGCCAGCGTGCGCGCCAATCCCAAGCGCGTGGTGTTCGCGGAAGGCGAGGAAGAATCCGTTATCCGCGCCGCCGCCTCGTTCCAGAATTCCGGCCTCGGCAAGGCGATCCTCGTCGGCCGCGAGGAAGTCATCAAGGAACGCATCAAGGGCGCAGGTATAGACGAAGGGATGCTCGACATTCGCGTGCCGGCGTCGGCGCGGCAGGCCTCGCCCTATATCGACCTTCTCTATCAGCGCCTGCAACGGCGCGGCGCGCTCTATCGCGATTGCGTGCGCATGGTGGCGAACGACCGCAATATTTACGCTTCGTGCATGGTGGCGGCAGGCGATGCCGATGCGATGGTCACCGGCGTCACGCGCTCCTATTCCGTGGCGCTCAACGACGTGCGCACCGTGCTGGATGCGCCGCGCAACCAGCGCCCCATCGGCGTGATCCTCACCTTCACCAAGGGCAAGGTGGTGTTCGTGGCCGACACCTCGGTCCACGAAATGCCGACCGCGGACGAACTCGCCGACATCGCCATCCAGGCGGCCGGTGTGGCGCGCCGCTTCGGCCATACGCCGCGCGTGGCATTGCTCGCGTCGACCACCTTCGGCTTCCCGCGCAGCGAACGCAGCGAGCGCATCATCGAAGCGGTGAAGATCCTCGACACGCGCGGCGTCGATTTCGAATATGACGGCGAGATCTCGGTCGACGTGGCGCTCGATCGGGAACGCATGGCGCTCTATCCGTTCTGCCGCCTGACGGACACGGCCAATGTGCTGATCATGCCCGCCATCCATTCCGCCTCGATCTCCACCAAGCTGCTGCAGCAGGTGGGTGGGGTTTCCGTGATCGGGCCGCTGCTCGTGGGCCTTGAGCGTTCCGTGCAGATCGCCCCGCTCAACGCCAAGATGAGCGAGATCTTTAACACGGCGGTGATTGCGGCGTATGATATCAACCGATGAACGAAAGTTCCGTCACCCGGTTCATGGACCGCATCTGGGAAGATGACATTCTTCCCACGCTGACCGATTACATCCGCATCCCCAACAAATCGCCCGCCTTCGATCCGAAATGGGTCGAGCACGGCCACATGGACAAGGCGGTGGCGCTGTTCGAAACGTGGGCGCGGAAGAAGATCGAGAAACTGCCGGGCGCGAAACTCGACGTCGTGCGTCTCGAAGGGCGCACGCCGCTGATCCTCATCGAGGTCCCAGGCAAGACCGACGACACCGTTCTCCTTTACGGTCATCTCGACAAACAACCCGAAATGGCGGGCTGGGCGGAAGGCACGGGCCCATGGGTTCCCGTGACCAGGGAGGACAAGCTCTATGGCCGCGGCGGGGCCGATGACGGCTATGCGATGTTCGCCTCGCTCGCGGCGATCCTGGCTCTTCACGAACAGAACATTCCCCATGCCCGCTCAGTGGTGCTGATCGAGGCCTGCGAGGAATCCGGCTCCTACGATCTTCCGGCTTACATCGACCATCTGTCGGCACGCATCGGCACGCCGTCTCTGGTTGTGTGTCTCGATTCCGGCTGCGGCGATTACGAGCGCCTCTGGCTCACCACAAGTTTGCGCGGCATCGCGATGGGAACGCTCACCGTGCGCGTTCTCACCGAAGGCGTGCATTCCGGCGATGCGTCGGGCATCGTGCCGTCATCGTTCCGCATCCTGCGCCAATGCCTCTCGCGCATCGAGGACGAGAACACCGGCGAGATCAAACTCAACGATCTCTTCGTGCAGGTGCCGCCGGATCGTCTCGAACAGGTCAAGCAATCGGCAAAGATTCTGGGTGATGCGGTCTATTCCAAGATGCCGTTCGCATCGGCTACCCGCCCGATGTCGGACGATCTCACCCAGCTGATCCTCAATCGCACCTGGCGCCCGCAACTCGCCGTCACCGGCATGGAAGGTTATCCGCTGCCGGAAAATGCGGGCAATGTGCTGTTGCCGTTCTCGACCGCGAAACTCTCCATCCGCCTGCCGCCCACCTGCGACGCCAAAACGGCGGCACAAAGTGTCAAGCGCGCGCTCGAAGCCGATGCGCCTTATCACGCCGAAATCGTCTTTCATGCAGAAGGCGAGACCGGATGGAACGCGCCGCCGCTCGAACCCTGGCTTGAAAAATCCGTCGCGCGCGCCTCCGAAACCCATTTCGGAAAGCCCGCCGCCTATATGGGCGAGGGCGGCAGCATTCCCTTCATGGCGATGCTGGGCGAGAAATTCCCCAAGACGCAATTCGTGGTGACGGGCGTGCTCGGCCCGCATTCCAACGCGCACGGCCCCAATGAATTCCTCCACATCCCCACCGCGAAGAAAGTCTCTGCGGTCATCGCCTCGATCCTCGCCGATCACGCCGCGCGTTGATCCGGTCTCGATCTCGCCTCGATTCTCCCGCATAAAGCCTCCATGACTCGCGTCTTCACGCCCTGGCGCAGGACGGCGGCCGTCACCGTGCTCGTTCTGCTGCTGGTGGCCCTGGTCGCGTGGATAGCGCGCACCTTTGTCGTGGCGCGCGTTGCCGAGCTTTATCTGCTCGCGCGCGGCGTGCCCGCTTCCGTCGAAATCAGCCGCGTCGACTGGAGCGGCCTCGACGCAAGCGTAAGATTGGGCGCGCGCCGCACCCCGGATCTTTCCATCAAACAGATCCACGCGGCGTTCGACGGCGGTTGGATCCCGGATGTGCAGTCCGTCACGGTTTCGCACGCGATCCTGCGCGTCGCTTACGACGGCGAGAAACTCTCTTTCGGCACGCTGCAGCGCCTGGTCGATGCCGCAGTTGCCTCCGCGCCGCAAGGCGCACGCGCCACCTCGCCGGCGTCGAAAACGCCGCTGCACATCGTGTTGAAAGACGCCAGGGTGATCGGCTTCACGCCCGCAGGCGTCGTCACGCTCGCGGGCGAGGGCTCGGTGACGGGTGGGCAGATCGACCGCTTCCAGGGCGTCATCGGCCGCGCCAATCTGCGCGCACCGGGATTTGCCTTTCTGTTGTCGGGCGGAAACTTCGCAGCGCGCAGCGCCGATGAAGGACTCAATCTCTATCTCCGCGTTAACGGACACGGTTTTTCCTTCCAGCACATGCGCGCCGCCGAGGTGCAACTGACGGCCGATGTATCGGGCCTCGCGTCGAACCGTTTCGCATCGGCGACTGCAGATGTGCGCGCGCAATCATTGCGCGGCCAGGGCGTTTCAATAGCCGACACCACCCTGCGCGCCACCTTCGGCGCATGGCAGTACGAAGGTTCGCGCTGGTCCGGCCCCTTGAATGCGGCGGCCGATCTGCAAATCGCGAAGACAAAATCCTTCGACGCCGCGAAGGCTTCGTTTCGCCTGCAATCTCCGGCTCTGCGGTTCGAGAACGGATCGCTGTCCGGCCCCGTCGCCGCCGAAGCGACGATGACAACGGCACAATATCGCTTCAAGACCGCACCCCTCGAGATCGCTTCGCTTGCGTCGAGCGCCAGGGGCGAGATGAGCTTGGGTGGCACTGTAGCAGCATCGCTCACGGCGTCGCTGGCTGCCGATCTCGCGATGGCGCCCGCACAAGCGCGCCGCTTCGCTCATGACGTTCCGCTTCTGGGAGACGATCCCCGCACGGTGCGCGGCATCGCGGCGGCACTTCGCAAGGCGAAACTCGATGCGCCCGAAATCTTTATCGGAAAATCCGCAGCGCCATTGGTGGTCACGTTGCCCGTGCCCGTCACGCTCGCGGCCAGGAACGGCGCCCATGCCGGATTTTCCCAAACCGGCGATGTCTTCTTTTCGCGCGATGCCGATGGCCGGATGACAGGCGGCTTTTCCGCCAGCATCTCCGGCCCCGCTCTGCCGCGTCTCACACTCAACGTGCCGCGCTTTACGGCGCGGGAAGAAGCAAACGGCCTCGTTCTCGATTCCACCTTGGATCTGTCCGCGAAAGCGAGCCTGCGCTCCTTGCGCGACACAACGCTTGTCACCAACGGGCGGCTTGCCGCGGAGAACGGCCGTTACATCTATGTGCCGAACGGCTGCGCGAAGGCGGGTCTCGGCGCGTATGTCTCCAGCGGTAAACCATCGTTGAGCAAGCTGCGGGCCCACATCTGCCCCCTGCCGCAACAACCGCTATTGTCGTCGACATCAAGCGGCTGGCAGGTGCGCGCGGTGTGGCGCAATCTCTCGGCCTCGCTCGACGCGGCGGACGCGCAGGCCGTCAGCGCAACCGGGCGCATCGAGATCGCGGGCAACAGCGCCGGTCTCGGGCGCGGCTTTGTCGAAACGGCGCGGGCGCGCCTGACCGACAACAAGCCAACGCCGCGTTTCGCCCCGCTTCTCGCTTCGGGCCGTATGAATCTCGCCGATGCGCAATGGCGCGGCACCATCGGTATCGTCATCGCCAAGACAAGCCGCAAACTCGCCACCGTCGCCGTGCATCACGACAGCGCAACAAGCAGGGGCGAAGCGACCATCGTTTCCGATCTTGCGTTCACGCCCGAGGGTTTTCAGCCCGGCGAATTCTCGCCGCTTCTGGCGTCGCTCGCCCAAGCCCAAGGCACCGCGCAATTCCGCGGCCGCATCGCCTGGACGGCAGACACCCAGGCAAGCGGCGGCACGCTGATCGTGGAAGACACCGATTTCAACGGGCCGCTCGGCGCGGTCAAGCACGCCCGCACGCAGATCGCCTTCACCTCGCTCACCCCGCTCGCCACGGCGTCGGAGCAAACACTGACCGCGCAGAAGATCGAATGGCTGGTGCCGTTCAGCGATCTGCTCTTGCGCTTCCAGCTCGACGAGGAAGCGTTGCGCATCGAAAGCTTCGAAGCTGCGGCCGCCGGCGGCCATGTGGCGTTGATGCCGATGACGGTCTCGCTCGATCCGAAAGCCACCATGTCGGGCACGTTGAAGCTCGAACACTTCAACCTCGGCGCGCTGGTTGCGGCGTCCAACATGTCCGACAAGGTTTCGCTCGATGCCTCGGTCACCGGCGCCATCCCCTTCCGTTACGGGCCGAAGGGCCTGCGCGTGACCGACGGCCATCTCGCCTCCATCGGGCCATCGCGGCTTTCGATCAGGCGCACGGTCTGGACAGGCGGAAAACCGCAGGCCGAAACCGACGCCATCACCGATTTCGCCTATCAGGCGCTCGAAAACCTTGCCATCGACGAACTGGACGCCAATTTGAACAGCCTGCCCGCCGGACGGCTGGGCGTCATCTTCCATATCAAAGGCCGCAACGACCCTGCGGTGGCCGAGGAAACGCGGATTTCGGTGATCGACCTCATCCGGGGCCATGCCTTCGACAAGCCGGTGCCGCTGCCCAAGGGAACGCCGGTTGACCTGACGCTCGATACCTCCCTTAATTTCGACGAACTCTTGGACGCATATCGCAATGCCTTCTCGGCCAGCGTGGCCGAGGCGGCCGCAACTTCGGAACAGAACGAAGGGATCACGCCATGAATGCTTCGAGGAGCACCGCTCTTGTGGCCGCCTTGCTGTTGCCTGCGCTGGCAGCACCGCTCGGGGGCTGTACGCCGACGGTGAAAGTGGAAGTCGCGCCGATCAATATCTACGCCAAGCTCGATGCCGATGTGCGCGTGCGGCTGGACAGGGAAGTCCAGTCGGTGATCACGCAAAATCCCAATCTGTTCTGATCTGTTTTCGAAAAGGATGATGACCATGGTTGACGTCCGCCCCTCCCCCAAAGCCGCTTCCCGAAAATTCGCGCGCGCCTTTGCGGCCTTTGCGCTTTTCGCAACGCCTCTGGTGCTCGTCGGTTCAATGCCCGCGCTGGCTCAGCCGGCGAACGCCAAAGCCATCGTCGATGCCGCGAAAATTGCGGGCACGGTCGGCGAACAGGGCGACGGATTGCTGGGCTTGGTCACCGGTTCCGCGGATGCGGCGACCACCGCCGCCGTCAACGAAATCAATATGGGCCGTCGCAAACTTTACGCCTCCACCGCAGCGAAAGCTGGCGTCACGCCCGAAGCTGCCGGTGAAGCCGCAGCTCAGGCGCTGGTCCCCAAGATCCCCCCCGGGCAATATTACAAACCGCTCGGCGGCAGTTGGATGAAGAAGTAGAACAGGCGAACTTACCCTCCTTCAAGGGGAGGGTTTGGCTTCTTCCACCTTCAAATATCTTTTCGCCAGCGCGTGATACACGCCCTCGCGGCAAACCATGCGTGACGTTGCGGTTGCGATCAGCGCCGTCGCCATCAGCGGCAGCAGCATGTGATGGTCGCTGGTCATTTCCGAAACAATGACGAAAGCCGTGATCGGCGCCTGCACCACGCCCGCGAAATAGCCGACCATGCCCAGCAGCACGATGGCGCCCATCGGGGCCGAAGGGAAAAGCGGCGCGAGATTCGAGCCGAGGCCCGCACCCACCGAAAGCGACGGCGAGAAGATGCCGCCGGGAATGCCGCTGATCGCCGAGATCGTGGTGGCGAGGAATTTGAGCGGCGTGAATTGCCAGCCGATCTGATCGCCATGCAGCACGCTGCGCGCTTCGGTATAGCCGGTGCCGAAGGTCTGTCCGTGCGAAGCGAAACCGATGATCGCGACGAGCAAGCCGCAAACGATCGCGAATGGTATCGGATGATTCCCGATGGCCGTGCCGATGCGTCCCGGAAGTCCGTTGGCGACGACGATGAGGATGCGCGCGAACATTCCGCCGAACAGGCCGCCCGCCACGCCACAGGCGACCACTGCCGTCCAGTCGCGAATGGGAAGGCCTGCGCCGGTCGAACCGAAATAAGAGTAGTCGCCGAGCAGCGCCAGCGAGATCATGCCCGACAGGATCACCGCGCCGATGATGAGGCCGCTCGCCCTGGTCTCGAAGCTGCGGCTCACTTCCTCGATCGCGAACACGATGCCCGCAAGCGGCGTGTTGAACGCGGCCGCGACACCGGCGGCGGCACCCGCAAGGATCAGTCCCGATTGGCGGCGCGGCGTCAGCCGTCCGGCTTCGAACATCACCGACGCGCCCACCTGCACCGTCGGGCCTTCGCGGCCAACCGATGCGCCGACGAAAAGTCCCAGCAGGGTGAGCAGCACTTTGCCGACCGCCGCGCGCAAGCTGACCAGGCGCCTGCGTTCCTCTGGTGTCGAAAAGCTGCGCGCCGCGATGGCCTGCGGAATGCCGGAGCCTTGCGTGTTGGGAAACACGGTGCGCCCCAGCCAGGCCGACAGCCCGAAACCGATGGGCGTCATGGCGAAGGCCGCATACGGCCAATAGGCCTGGATCATGCCGAACAGGCGCTGTGTTTCGTCGGAAGCCTCCGCCAGCCCGACTGCCGCCAGCCCCACCACGAACGCACCCGCCATGAAAATCAGCCGCCGCTCCCAGCGGCGCCAGCGCGCCCTGAGGCGGCGGATGGACAAAAGTGAAGTCATTACAGTCCTATAAGCCATTTTTTAAAGAAATTATACCCATATCATTTGACATAAGTCCCATTATGCATTAGATTGAAGTCCTGCCAGCCACCGGAGGCTTTTCCGGGGGAGGTGCGGAGCTATATTCAAAAGGAAGTGCAAAACGTGCAAATTTCAAAACTTATATTCGTCATTCGATCACATTGCCGCCGCGGCAGAAATAGCCGAATCGCTGGAATGGCTTGCGGGGGGAGGGGTCCGTCCCTATATACCCCATGGATCGGCAAGGGCATCGTCTCTCGCCGAATCCGCCAATGATTTCAATAGGGACGGCCCGGAGGGCGCTCTTCGGAGGCCAGGAACCCGTCGCCTGATGAGAGGACATACCTAATGGCCAAAGTAATCGGCATCGATCTCGGCACGACCAACTCGTGCGTGGCAGTCATGGAGGGCTCGGCCCCCAAAGTCATCGAAAATGCGGAAGGCGCGCGCACCACGCCCTCCATCGTGGCCTTCGCCAATGACGGCGAGCGCCTCGTCGGCCAGCCCGCCAAGCGGCAGGCCGTCACCAATCCCGAATTCACCTTCTTCGCGATCAAGCGCCTGATCGGTCGCC
>CAZTCU010000095.1:0-8974 GCA_964612235.1 uncultured Rhizobium sp. | reverse complement strand
TCAGGCGACGATTTCAGGTTCATGATGTCTATGGGTTTTCCGGTTTCGAGCAGCGACTTCAGGCTCGAAAGAACAAGAGGCCATCCACGGTTGATGCCGCGCAGCATGTCGGAGTCCGACTCAAGTTCGTCATGCGTCACCGTGAGACGGACGAGATCGACCATATCTTCAAGGTCGAACGTCACGCGCGAGACTTTGTCGGCATCGTGAAGGTTCGCCGGATTGGCCCAGCTGATAACCAGTCGTTTCGGTGGAGAGGTTTCGATTACCTTGCCTGCGATATCGACGCTGGAATTGCTGACGCGCCGATGTTCCCATGTCGCGCCCGGTTTCCACTCCGAAACATTGTTGTGCCCCCAATATTGCCGCGTCACTTCCGGGTTGGTGATCGCGTCCCAGACCTTCTCGCGTGTGCTGCGGATATAGGTCACGTAAACCTGCTTGGCTTTGTTCATTTGTTGTCTCCTTCCAACGCCTGTTTGAGCGCCGACAGCGCGGCCAGCCTGTTGCGCTCGTATTTGCCGATCCAGCGTTCGGCGATCTCGTTGATGGGAACCGGGTTGAGGTAATGCAGTTTCTCGCGGCCCCGCCATTGCACGACCACCAAATTGGCCTCTTCCAGAATTCCCAGATGCTTGGCGACGGCTTGCCGCGACATGTCCATCTCCTCGCAAAGCTCGTTCAGCGTCTGTCCGTTGCGCGCATGCAGCCGGTCGAGAAGCGTTCTTCGCCCCTCGTCGGCCAGCGCCCGAAACACAGCGTCCATACTCATGGCCTTAATATGCAACCATTTGGTTGCATGTCAAGCCTCATGCGAAATCGCGGGTCATGAGCCGGATCCAGATCACGCCGAAAATCGCCGTCGACGAGAGCGAGATCGAAGAAAGTTTCATCCAGTCGAGCGGCCCGGGCGGACAGAACGTCAACAAGGTGGCGACGGCGGTGCAGTTGCGCTTCGATGTGGCGCATTCTTCTCTTCCGCCGGATGTCCGCGCACGCCTGGTACGCCTCGCCGGTCATCGGTTGTCAAAAGACGGTGTGCTGGTGTTGACGGGCCGCCAATATCGGTTGCAACAGCGCAATCGTGAGGACGTGCGGGCGCGCCTGATCGAATTGATCCGTGCTGCCGCGGTCGCGCCCAAGAAACGCAGACCGACCAAACCGACAAAAGCCAGCAAGGAACGCAGGCTCGAAGGAAAGAAAGTCCGCGCGCAACACAAGAAGATGCGCGCCAAAAGCTTTGAAGATTGAATGGAGTTACCCATGACCTATCAGAACATTCTCACTTCCGTCGAAGGCCGCGTCGGCATCATCACGCTTAACCGGCCAAAAGCGCTGAACGCGCTGAATTCAGAGTTGCTCCGCGAATTGGCGGAAGCCCTGGAAGCATGGGATCGCGACGAAGCGATCGGTTGCATTGTGCTGACGGGTTCGGATCGTGCCTTCGCGGCGGGCGCCGACATCAAGGAAATGGCGCCGCAATCGTATATGGACATGTTCAAGTCGAATTTCTTCGCTGACGCCAATGATCGCATCTCCAACATCAGAAAACCGATCATCGCCGCCGTTGCAGGCTGGGCGTTGGGCGGCGGATGCGAGCTGGCGATGCTTTGCGATTTCATCATCGCCGCAGACACCGCGAAATGCGGTCAGCCCGAAATCAATCTGGGCGTGATGCCGGGTATTGGCGGCACGCAGCGGCTCACACGCTATGTCGGCAAGTCGAAGGCGATGGAAATGTGCCTGACAGGCCGCAACATGGATGCAGCGGAAGCCGAACGCGCAGGCCTCGTCTCCCGCGTCGTTCCCGCGGCCGAGTTGATGGCGGAAGCAAAAAAAGCAGCGCAGACAATTGCCGAAAAATCGCTGCCGATCGTGATGATGACAAAGGAAACAGTGAACCGCGCTTACGAGACCACGCTTTCCGAAGGCATCCGCTTCGAACGGCGCGTGTTCCACGCCATGTTCGCAACCGACGACCAGAAGGAAGGCATGGCCGCCTTCAGCGAAAAGCGGAAACCGGAGTTCAAAGCCAGATGATCGCCAAGCTCCTCGTCGCCATCTTCATTCTGATCGGGCTGCTTCATCTCTACTGGGCGGCAGCCCCCCATGGCAGAGAATCCGCGTTCGTTCCCAGTGTCGGGGGCAAGCCGTTGTTCCAGCCGACCCCACTGGCGACGATAGCGGTCGCGCTGGCGCTGTTCGGCGCCGCGGGTGTGGTGGCGATCCGCTCCGGTATTTTGCCTGTGCCCGAACTGGCGTTGCCGGCCCTGATCGGCTGCTGGGCGCTTGTGGCCATTTTCGGTCTACGGGCGATTGGGGATTTCCGCTATCTGGGTTTCTTCAAGCGCGTGAAGGGCACACGGTTCGCGCGGGCGGACACCCTTCTCTATTCGCCGCTTTGCGCGGGGCTGGCCGCGATGGCGGCCGCGGTGGCTATGGGCTGAAGCCCGCTACAAGCCTGTACATTGACCCTCGGGCGGGCGCGGGCTATACGCCCGGCCTCTTTAGGATCCCAAGGACTACCCATGCCCAATATCGCCTCGGCCAAGAAGCGCGTGCGCACCACCCAGAAGCGTACCGAGATCAATCATGCGCGCAAAAGCCGTATCCGCAGCTTCACCCGCAAAGTCGAGGAAGCCATTGCTTCCGGTGATAAAAAAGCCGCTCAAACGGCCTTGAAGGCGGCGGAACCGGAAATCATGCGCGGCGTGTCCAAGGGAGTTATCCACAAGAACACCGGCGCCCGGAAAGTCTCTAGACTGACGAAACGCGTGGGCAAGCTCGCGGGCTGACAACCCCCGCCAAGACTTGAATGATTCGTTTTTGTGACGGGCCCGGACAATGTTCGGGCCCGTTTTTATTGTCCGTGGGCTGAGCGTTGCCGGACCGTCATCTTATCGCAACGCAAAATGGCGTTCTGGCACGTTAACCCTCTGATTTTCCGAGGTTCGTCGCTCTGTTCGATTTTCCGTATACGGCACATAAGGTTATGCGGTGCGACGGATTTTGCAGCTTCGCGAAAAGCACGCCGAATCACCCTTCGTTCTCTTGCGATTCGAAAACGCTTGGGGGTATGGTCTGCCTCAACACGGTGGCTGACGGGCAGAAATGTATAACAAAAACAAAGACAAACAGTGTTTTCTGGGGCGATGTACCCGGAAGCTGCCAATAAACCCCAAGTCCTAATCGACTTTTACTTTCACGAGTACTGAAGTGTGACGCGGGCACGTTGTCCGCTCGGGTTCTTTTTGCGGCCGGGTCAAACCTTATGTCTCAATCGAATTCTTCCGCTGCTTATGCGGGCGATGTCTCGCCTGCCGATGCCTGGGGCACCCTGGGCAGCGATCCGGCGGCACAGGTGATCGACGTGCGCACGACCGCCGAATGGAATTTCGTGGGCCTCCCGGACCTGTCGAGCGCGAACCGCGAGGTGCAACTCGTGGAGTGGCAGAGTTTTCCGACCATGACACCCAATCCGGATTTCGTGGCGCAGGTGTCTGCTGCGAACACAGACAAGAACGCCCCGCTTTTTTTCCTTTGCCGGTCCGGCGCGCGTTCGCGCGCCGCCGCAATCGCAATGACGCGCGCGGGCTACACACGCGCCTACAACATCGCCGGCGGCTTCGAAGGCGATCTCAACGCCGAGCGTCACCGCGGGCACCACAATGGCTGGAAGGCATCGGGCCTTCCCTGGCGGCAATCTTGAATCGAGGGGAGCAACAGAAATGAGGATCGAAAACCGTTTGCGATGATGGGGACGCCGCGGGGACCATGCGCGGCAGTCAAGGACGAAGACAAAAACGCCAATAGAGCGGGTGAGAACCAAAATGACACAGAATGCAAAAACGTCGCGACCGGACAGCGGTGCAGCATGGGCGGCGGTACGTGAAAGACTGCGGCGCGAATTGGGGGAAGCTGTTTTCGAGGCGTGGATCGGGCCTCTTTCGCTTGTTTCTTCTCAAGGCGACGAAATAACGATTGGCGCGACGAAGCCTTTCGTGCGTAATTGGGTGGCCAACCACTACGTGGCACGCATCGAGCGCGCGTTTCGGGCAGAAGGCATCGAACCGGCGTCGATCTCCATTGTCCTTGTTTCCGAGAAGCCCCAGGTCGCAGGAGGCGTGATGAGAACTGTTTCGCTTCCGCAAACTCCGGTGAATGTCAGCTATCTACATCCGCACAGCGAGCCCAAGGACGACGAACCGCGCGGCCTGTGGAACCGGATGCTGCACCCGGCGCAATCGTTCGAAAGCTTCATTCCCGGCCCGGCTAATGAGTTCGGTTACAGCGCTGCACGCTCCTTCGCCGAAGGCCAGAACGAAGACATCACGCTGCTCTACATCCATGGCGGGTTTGGCTTCGGAAAAACGCATCTTCTGAACGCGGCGGCGCTCGAATTCCGCAAACGCGGAAAGCGTGCATTGTTCCTGCGCGCCGAAGATTTCATGCGGCATTTCCTTGGCGCGCTCTATCGCAAGGACACGCTCGCGTTCAAAGAAGAGCTTCGCACCGCCGACGTGCTGATCCTCGACGATCTGCAGCACATCTGCCGCTCGACCGCGACAAGTTCGGAATTCCTCTACACGGTCAATGCCTTGACCGATCTGCGCCGCCGCGTGGTGATCGCAGCCGACCGGCCTCCCGCAGCACTTGAGGGATTGGGTGCGGATATCCGCTCGCGCCTCTCCGGCGGTCTAGTAATCGCACTCGACAAGCCGGATCGTGAAACGCGTTTGCGCATCCTGGAATCCCGCGCCGCCGATTTCACGCGCGTTCGTCCCAATGTCGTGCTGCCGCGCGAAGTCCTCGAACGTATTGCGGACATGGGCGACACGTCTCCGCGCGAACTCATCGGCGTGATGACCAAACTCGCGACCTATTGCGATCTCACCAAGAAGCCCCTGACGCTCGAAATGGCGGAAGAAGCCATTGGCGCGCGCGGCGGCGTGGGCCTCAAGACGTCGATCGAAGACATTCAGCGCAAAACGGCCGAGTTCTACAAACTCGACATCCGCGATTTCCAATCGCCGCAGCGCGCCCGCCGCGTGGCCCGTCCGCGCCAGGTCGCCATGTATCTGGCGCGCCAGCTCACCACCCGTTCGCTGCCCGAAATCGGACGCCGCTTCGGGGGCCGCGACCACACGACAGTGCTCCACGCCTGCCGCCGGATCGAGGCGCTGTGCGCCGAGGACCCCATGTTCCGGCAGGAAGTCGACTTCCTGAAACAGGTGCTGTCACGGCGGGGAGAGGCCTGAAAGGCCCTCGGCTTTTCGGGGGCCTCCTGAGCGGCCCCGGATGGCCTCTTCCCTATGCACTTTCGCCGCCTGCTGGTATAGTCTGGTGCTTGAGTCTAGGCCCTCCAAAAACTCAAGCGATTCAGTAGCTTAGCGAGCCGCCAAACGGCGTTCGCACATGGGGGATTGAAGCACCGGATAGCGAAGCGCGAAACGATGAAAATCAACGTCGAACGGGGTGCCTTTTTGAAGGCGCTCAGCCATGTCCAGAGTGTCGTCGAACGCCGCAATACCATCCCCATTCTCTCGAACGTGATGATCGAGGCGGCCAAGGGCGAATTGAAGCTCACGGCCACCGATCTCGACATCGAGATCGTGGAATCCCTTCCGGCGGACGTGCTGCGCAACGGGGCTGCAACGGCGCCCGCGCACATGCTCTACGACATCGTGCGCAAGATGCCCGACGGCGCCCAGGTTCAGGCCGAGCTCCTCACCAGCGAAGGCGGACGGCTGGCGGTTTCGGCGGGCACGGTGCGGTTCGAACTCGCCTGCCTTCCGAAGGAAGACTTCCCGCAGATGTCATCGGGCGCCCTGCCCCATCGCTTCCGCATCGCGGCGGATGATCTGAAGCGCCTGATCGACAAGACCCGTTTTGCGATCTCGACGGAAGAGACACGGTTTTATCTGAACGGCATCTACGTCCACGCCACCAAGGACAAGGCGCGAATGCTGCGCGCCGTGGCGACGGACGGTCATCGTCTGGCACGCTATGAACTCGACCTGCCGGATGGCGCAGGCGACATGCCCGGCGTGATCGTGCCCCGCAAGACGGTGGGCGAAGTGCGCCGCCTCTTGGACGATGCCGACGGTGCCATCGAGGTTTCGCTCTCGGATACCAAGGTACAGTTCAGCTTCAACGGACTGGAACTCACCTCGAAGCTGATCGACGGCACGTTCCCGGATTACCAGCGCGTTATCCCCGCTTCAAACGACAAATCGCTGGTGCTGGATTCCAAGGATTTCGCACATGCCGTCGACCGCGTCTCCACCATTTCTGCGGACAAGACACGCGCGGTGAAACTCAATGTCGGTCAGGACAAGGTGACTCTTTCGGTGGTCAACCCGGAATCCGGCACAGCGACGGAAGAAGTGGGCGCGACCTATAGCGCAAGCCCGCTCGAGATCGGTTTCAACGCGCGTTACCTGCTGGACATCACCAGCCAGATCGAAGGCAAGGAAGCTCATTTCCTTTTGTCGGATGCGGGCTCACCGACCGTCATTGAGGACAAGGAAGACAAGCGCACCCTCTACGTCCTCATGCCGATGCGGGTGTGACGGCGTTGACGCCGCGTCCCGATCATTCTGTTTCGCCGCCCGAATTAGGCCGCGCGGTATTTCCACGTTTGTCGGTGGCGCGGCTGACGCTGACCAATTTCCGCTCCTATGCGTCGGGCGAGATCGCGACCAGCGGACGGCCGGTGGTTCTCGTTGGCCCCAATGGCGCTGGCAAAACGAACGTGCTCGATGCGCTCTCCTTGCTGTCGCCGGGACGCGGACTTCGCGGTGCAAAACTGGGCGAACACATCCGCAAGGGCCCATCTGTTCAAAGCGATGCATTATGGGCGGTAGCCGCTACGGTCTCGCGTGACGGGGAAGATTATGAGATCGGCACCGGCCTGACCCTGGGCCCGAATGGCGGCGAGCGGCGTCAGCTGCGCCTCAATGGTGCACCCGCAGCAAGCACGGCCGATCTGAGCGAGATCGTGCAAATCAACTGGCTGACGCCGGCGATGGACCGGCTGTTTATCGAAAGCGCCAGTGGGCGTCGGCGTTTTCTGGATCGTCTGGTATTCGGGTTCGACGCGGCCCATGCGCGCCGTTCGGTGCGTTACGAAACCGCGATGCGAGAACGCGCGCGGCTTCTCAAATTCGGCCCACGCGATCCCGCCTGGCTCGACGGGCTCGAAGCCGAGATGGCCGAAGCCGGAGCAGAAATGATTGCGGCCCGCGCGGAAACGGCGGCGCGCCTCAACCGCGCACTTGAACGGCGTGGGGAAGCAGGTGCGTTTCCTTGCGCCCAGCTTGGGGTGGCGGGTGACGCCGATGCGCTGGTGCTGGAAAGCACGGATGCGGTTGCAGCGTTGCGTGAGCGTTTTTCCCGCGCACGGATGCGCGATGCCGAGGCAGGACGCACGACGTTTGGACCGCACCTTTCCGATCTGGCCGTTCGCCACACGCAGAAGCGCGCCGATGCGCGCGAATGTTCCACGGGCGAACAGAAGGCACTTTTGATTTCCATCATCCTTGCGCAGGCGTGGGAGAGTTCCCATATCAGTGGGGCCCCCATTCTCCTTCTCGACGAGATCGCCGCGCATCTGGACGCCACGCGCCGTGCGGCGCTCGCCGGGGAAATCCTGGCGCTCGGCGCGCAGGCGTGGATGACGGGCACCGATCTTTCGCTTTTCGAAGCGTTCGGTTCGCAAGCTGAGACCTTTGTGGTCGGCGGCGGACAGTTTCAACGTGTGAATGAGTAGAACCATGTCGTCACCAGCACTCCCCGATCCCGAAGATTACGGCGCAGACAGCATCAAGGTGCTGAAAGGCCTCGATGCGGTGCGCAAGCGCCCCGGCATGTATATCGGCGACACCGATGACGGCTCTGGCCTGCACCATATGGTCTACGAGGTGGTGGACAACGCCGTCGACGAAGCATTGGCGGGTTTCGCCAATCGTATCGACGTTGCATTGAACGCTGACGGATCTTGCACGGTGCGCGACAACGGGCGCGGTATCCCGACCGCCATCCACGCCACCGAAGGCGTGTCGGCCGCCGAAGTCATCATGACCCAGCTTCATGCGGGCGGCAAGTTCGAGCAGAACGCCTACAAGGTGTCGGGCGGACTGCATGGCGTGGGTGTGTCCGTGGTCAACGCGCTGTCGGAATGGCTTGACCTGCGCATCTGGCGCGGTGGCGAAGAGCATTACATGCGCTTCCAGCACGGCGATCCCGTGGCACCGCTCAAGATGACCGGTCCGGCGGGCGAGAACCGCGGAACGGAAATCACCTTCCTGCCGTCGACCGGCACCTTCACCAAAACCGAATTCGACTTCGCGACGCTGGAACACCGCCTGCGCGAACTTGCCTTCCTGAATTCCGGCGTGACCATCATCCTCACCGACAAGCGCGGTGTGGAGAAGAAAGAGGTCACGCTGCATTACGAAGGCGGTCTCGAAGCCTTCGTGCGCTATCTCGATCGCGCCAAGAACGCGCTGATCCCATCGCCCATCATGGTCGCGTCGGAACGCGAAGGCGTGATGGTGGAAGTGGCGCTGACGTGGAACGATTCCTATCACGAGAGCATGTTGTGCTTCACCAACAACATCCCGCAGCGCGACGGCGGCACGCATCTGGCCGGCTTCCGTGCGGCGCTCACCCGCGCGGTGACGAAGTACGCCGATGAATCCGGCATCCAGAAAAAAGAGAAGATCGCGCTCACCGGCGACGATTGCCGGGAGGGCCTGACCTGCGTGCTGTCGGTGAAAGTGCCGGATCCGAAATTCTCCTCGCAGACCAAGGACAAGCTCGTCTCGTCCGAAGTGCGCCCCGTCGTCGAAGGCGTCGTGCTAGAAAGCTTGAGCCGGTGGTTCGAGGAACATCCCTCCGATGCCAAATCGGTCGTCGGCAAGGTGGTTGAAGCCGCTGCCGCGCGCGAAGCAGCCCGCAAGGCGCGCGAACT
>CAZTCU010000094.1:0-8999 GCA_964612235.1 uncultured Rhizobium sp. | reverse complement strand
AGCAGATCGCGGGTCTTGGTGCCCTGGCGCAACGCCGGAACAAGCGCAAAGGAGCGGCGAAAAAAAGGAAACGAAGCCATGCCGCAAGGCTAACGGGTAAAAATTAAAATTCGCATGCCCCGCGCCTTACAGGGAGACGCGCAGATTGGTGATCTCCGTACCAATCTGCTTGAACGTTTCGTCGATCTGCGTGGCCGCGGTGAGATGGACATAGTGGCCGTCCGTCGCGCAGTCCTTCAGCACTTGCGACTCGCCATCGGCGCCCGTGTCCACCTGGACCGTGTAGATGGTGATGTTGTTCTCCTCCTTGTTGATCTGGCTGCAGATGGCTTCGGTCCGGTCGTCGATCGTTCCCTGGCTTCCGGACCAGCGGTTCTGGGTGTTCAGTCCGTCGGTCAACAGGATGATCACCTTGCGCGTGTCCTCCGGCAGATCACCCGGATTGTAGGGATCGCTGTTGGTCAGCGTCTGCCAGCCCCAGGCCAATCCCACTGTCTGATTGGTGTTGCCGTTCGCGGTCATGGCATCGACCTGGCTCGACAGCGTGCTCCAGGCCGAGGAGAGCGGGGTGATGGTGCCCGGCAGGCAATAATTGGAGTTCTCCGCCGGAAATTTCGCCGAACCGGAGGGAGCGGTATTCAACGTGTCGTAGTCCTGCGCGCGATCCATGATGCAGCCGGTCCAGGTGCTGTGCGCGTTGGAATGCCATGTGTGATTGTAAAGCTTTGTCTCGGTCGTGACTTTCGGCGTAGCCGAGCAGCTCGGGTAGCTGTTCCTGCCGACCTTGCCGCAGGTGCAGCTGGTCTGCTCGGTGGTCGTGGTGACGTTTCCGGAGACCGAAACGGTCGTCTTGCAATAATTTTGCGTCGTACAACTGCTCTTGTTGTCGCAAAGCGTTTGGTTCGACCCCGTGTTGGTCGTGGTTGTGTCGCTGGCGACCGTGCTGTCGTAGCAGCCATTATAGTAATGGCTCGCGGCATCGAGTTTCGTCGAGCCGTCGCCGGAGTTGTAGTTTCCGTTGTCCATGCTCGGACAGAGATAACCGCTATAATCCGCAGGCTGCGCCGTCCAATAGCTGGGATAGCTTGTCGGCTTGCGATTGCTGCCGCTTTTGATGGAGATATAAATGGTGCTGTTATAGGTCACCTGATTGCCCGTGCTGTAGCTCGTGGCTGAATCCCATGCAACCGGGATGGAAGGCACCGTACTGACCGTGGTGCTTCCGTTCACCGGGCCAATCATGCATTTGAACCCGTCATTGCTGCTGGACCACGGACAGCTTGAGCCCGGCCCGACGGTGTTGCCCGGCACCGCGTTAGGCGGTGCGGCGTCCCAATTGCTCCAATCGATCCATGTTTCGTCGACCTTGCCCGTGCCGACATTGACGTCCTTGCTGAACGGGACAATCGACACTTTCACGTCACCGTCGTTGGAGGCGGCGTTCTGGAGCATCTGCAAGAGACTGTGCGTCGCCGTCTTGAGCGCCACGATCTTCGAAGCGGGGTCCGGCGTCGGACAGGAACTGATGTTGGGCGCGGCCGGGTACTGACACATCGAGCCGGTGTTATCGAGCACCAGCGCCACCCACAATTTGGTCTGGCCCCAGGTGATCTCCGACTTCGCGGCGACGTCCATCGTGTCGATTCCCACGATGCGCATCAGGATGGTCGGCATCTGCACTTTCGTGCTGAGCGTGATGGTCTGCGAACCCTCCGGGCGGTCGAGGGTCACCTCGGCCGGCGTGCCGTAGGACTGTTCATCCGCCGTGTAATTCTGCTTGAAATACTCGCGCGCCAGCTTCTGCATGTCGTCCTGGGTCATGCTCGGCTGGCTGCCGACGGCAAGGCCCGCTGCATCGAGCGCAGTGCCCATGCGGGCGCGGGTGATCATCGCGCGCGACATGTCCAGCCCGACACCCACCGCAAGGCAGATCGGGATGAGCGCGAGCCCGAATATCATGGCGATATTGCCACGGGTGGCCTTCGGGAAAACCCGCAGGCGATTGACGAGAGTTTGAAGCACGATGCCGATACGCATCCCCAGCTCCGCTTCCTTCCGACGCGCTCGCATTATCGGGGAGGCAGATGAAAATTCGCTTGCTATCGGAGCCGCTGGTTACCGGCGCGCTACCACATCCCCCGCAACTTGCCTCAACATCAACCTTGATTAACGCAAGGTTGCCGTTTTCCGCGATTTTCGTTCAAATCTTAACGGCCATTTTGGGACGCTAACGCTTCCTTTATCACATCCCGCCCTTTGGCTTCGTTTTGGCGCTAGCCCGCGCTAATGACAGACTTCAAGAAGGGCGCATTGCGCGAAAAGCGATGTTGTTGCCGGGTGCATTCGCTTCACGTTTAAATGCCGCTCGCGTGCGGATGCGCAAGGATTCGCGCCGCGGTTCCGCCGCCATCGAATTCGCGATGATCGCGCCGGTCTTCTTCCTGTTCATGTTCGGGATCATCGAGACGGGCGTGCTGTATTTCGCGCAATCCACCCTCACAAACGCGATAGAAGACGCCGCGCGCGTGGTACGCACCGGGCAGTTGAAGGGCACCATCACGGCCGACCAGATGAAGACGGCCGTTTGCAGCAGCATCGCGTCTTCGCCCTCCGGCACGCCGTCCGACGAGGCCCATACGGGATTGATGGATTGGACGACCTGCATGACACAGCTGCAGGTGGATATGCGCGTGTTCGATGGCTTTTCCGGCGCGGCCTATCCCAACGTCATCAAGCCGGACGGTTCGCTCGACGTCAACAACATGACGGTCCAGGCGACGGACGCCTGCAAGGTCGTGCTGTTTCGCGCTTATTATCCGTGGCATGTGCTGACGCCGTTTCTGGCGTCTTTGATGTCGAACATGCCAAGCGGCGACGAATTCCTGTTGGGGTCGGGCGCCGCGTTCCGCACCGAGCCTTATCCCGACGCAGGCCGGCAGGCGACCACCACATGTTGAAACGCTTGCGCAAATTCACGCACGGTGCGAGCGGCATGGCCGCCGTGGAATTCGCGCTGATCGCGCCCTTCATGATCGTGCTCTTCTTCGGGCTCGTCGAACTCTGCAGCGCGCTCAACGCGCACCAGAAAGTGACATCCGTCGCTTCCACCGCAGCCGATCTCGTCGGCCAGGCCAAGGAAGTGACGGCCGCCGATCTCGACGACGTGTTCGCGGCCTCCTCCGCCATCATGACGCCGTTCTCCAACAACGACGTGTCCATCGTCATCACCAGCATCGGCGGCAGCGGCCAACGCAACGTCGGCACGGTGCTCTGGAGCGTCACGAACGGAAAAGGCACCGCTCACACCGCGGGAGAGCCAATCGATGTGGGAGATCCGGCGGAACTCGGCGATGACGACACCGGCCTGTTGCCCGTGAGCTGCGCCAGCGGCGCCGAATGCTCGCTGATCCTTGCCGAAGTGAGCTATAAGTACAAGTCGTCCTTCGCCAGGATCATCACCGGCGATTTGCCGATGAAGGACACCTTTTATGTCAAACCCCGGCGTGTCATCGCGGTGGCATGCGATCAGTGCGGCGGCTGACACCGTTCAAGCGGGTTTTCGTTCAAACGGGTTTTCTCTGGCGCATCAAACCCTCCTGCGCCACCGAGGCGATAAGCGTTCCGTCACGCTTGTAGATCGCACCGCGGTTGAAGCCGCGCGCCCCTGACGCGCTGGGCGCATCCTGGGCGTAAAGCAGCCATTCGTCGGCGCGGAACGGGCGGTGAAACCACATCGCGTGGTCGATGCTCGCGATCTGCACATTGCGGTCGAACCAGGCGACCCGATGCGGACGCATGGCGGTGTCGAGCAACGTCATGTCGGAAGCGTATGCGAGCACGCATTGGTGCAGCGACAGATCGTCGGGCAATTTGCCGGTCGCGCGAAACCAGACGTTCTGGTGCGGTGGCCGCATCCTGGGCTTGAAGAACTCCACCGGCTCGACGTGGCGCATCTCGATGGGCTGAGGCCGGGTGAACCAGCCACGCTCCTCTTCCGGCAATTTGTCGACAACCTGCGCGCGCAATTCGGATTCCTGCGGCAGCGTCTCGGGATCCGGTGTCTTGGGCATGTCGAACTGGTGTTCGAATCCCTCCTCGACCGCCTGAAACGAAGCGGCGAGCGTGAAGATCTGACGGCCGTGCTGGATCGCCACCACGCGCCGCGAGGTGAAACTCGCGCCGTCGCGGCTCCTGTCGACTTCATAAAGGATCGGCACTTTGGGATCGCCCGCGCGCAGGAAATAGGCGTGCAGCGAATGGCAGACGCGGTTTTCGACCGTGCGATAGGCCGCCATCAACGCTTGGCCCAGCACCTGCCCGCCGAACACGCGCTGCATCCGATCCTTCGGCGAGACGCCGCGGAAGATATTGACCTCGATCGGTTCGAGGTCGAGCAGGTCCAGAACGTCGTCGAGGGGGGATTTCGGGGAAGCGGTCATGCGGGTCTGATAGGGCGACACCCCAATTCGCGCAAGAATGCCCCGATAAAAGCCGCGAAAGGAATCGCCCGGATCACCTAGCGATAGCAAAGAAAGCAATCAAATTCCCATAAGATATTGAATCCAATGTCATATTCCATACTGTTGCCCTCCTCACCCGCAACCTGCGACCTTCCGGCCTGGCCCATCCCGGCGGGGTTGTGCGTTTTCCTTGTTGGGCCGTGGAATCACAATTTCCGTGGCGGCTTAGAATGTTGCAGACCGGTCACAGCACCCCGGCAAATCCGACCATTTTCCCGCTAAATAGCCGGATAACATGGACAATCGAGGGAGACTTTCGGCACATTGGCCGTTATATATCGACTTGGTCCGGACGACCGGCGGGGGATTTCCTGTCCGTCGACTTCTCTAAAGCGAGGGTAAAATAATGAAACTCCGTTTGATCGCCTTGGCAGGCGTGGCTGCGCTTGCCATCTCGAGCCCGGCACTCGCCGGTAGCGAGACAGGCTGGTACTTCACGATTGGCGCCGGCTGGGATCAACTCCAGGATGTAAAGATTACGTCGCCGTCTCTGCCCGGCGCAGAAGACGAAGCGCCGTTCAACAACAGCGCGGTTGTCGCCGGCGGCGTTGGCTACAAGTTCAGCGAGATTCCGATCCGTCTCGAAGCCGAAATCGGCTACGATTCGCATGGCATCAACGGCGATGCGGTCAACGCGGCGCTCACCGATTTCAACGTAGCGCTTCCCCCCAATTTCGGTCTGCACGGTTCCGCTTCGCTCCGTTCGGCGATGGTCAATGCGATCTATGACGTTCCGCTGACGCCGTCCCTGGATCTGTCGCTCGGCGCCGGTATCGGTGCGGGCAATCTGCGCACCGACATCCGCGAAACCTCGACGGGCCTCACCGTCGCATGCTGCGGACATTCTGGCTTCATGTGGCAGGCCATCGGTGGCCTCTCCTGGCAGGTCGGCGACCAGTGGGATCTGTTCGGCGAATACCGTTTCCGTCAGGCCCATATCGATTCGACCTATGGCTCTGATTTCCTCGTTCCGATCCACGTCAACAACGTGAACGAGCACATCATCATGGCTGGTCTGCGGTTCTACGTCGGACAGGAAGCGCCTCCTCCGCCTCCTCCTCCGCCGCCTCCGCCCCCGCCGCCGCCTCCTCCGCCCCCGCCGCCGCCTCCGCCGCCGGTCAAGACGTTCATCGTCTTCTTCGACTTCGACAAGTCGGACCTCACCACGGAAGCACAGCAGGTCGTCAGCGAAGCGGTGAAGACGGCGAAAGCCAACCAGATCGTGAAAGTGGTCATCACCGGCCACACCGACACGGTCGGCTCGCATCGCTACAACCAGGGTCTCTCCGAACGCCGCTCGGCGTCGGTGAAGGACGCGATGGTTGCCCAGGGCATGGACGGTTCGTCGATCGCGACGTCCGGCAAGTCCTTCGACGATCCGCTCGTGCCGACCGGCCCGGGCGTCCGCGAGCCGCAGAACCGGCGCGCGGTCATCGTGCTGGGCGACGGCTCGGGCACGTAAGCCCGGCCTTCACGGCCAAAGACAACAAAAGGCGGACCTCACGGTCCGCCTTTTTTGTTTGTGCCGGGTTGCGCAGGCGTAGAGCGTGACTTTTCTAAACGCTCCCATTCAATTCCGTCATTGCCCGGCCTTCATCCGGGCGCCCGCGTTCCTTCAACAGAAGCTGCATCGAAAGAATGTCACGCGGAGACGTGGAGAATACAGGCCCCTCCGTGTTCTCCGCGTCTCCGCGTGAACCCAAACGATAAAGTGTTTAGTTCGCCGGATACGCCACCGAAGCCGTGCCTTCCGGCTTCTTCCAGATCGGGCTGGTGCTTCCGGTTCCGGCCAACGCCGTGCCGCCGAACTCCGCCGGCTTGGGAGTCGGAACGATGTCGGGGACGGGCCCCGCGCCTTTCATGCCCACCGCCACGCGGATGTTGCAGGAGCTGAAGGGGCTCGTTTCCTGAACCTGCACCCCCGAAACAAACACCGCCAGCGTAGGCTTTTGCCCGTTCAGCGCTGCTGCGAACACCGTCTGAGCGGCGGCGCAATAGCCCTGATTGTCATGGATGCTGCGCATGGACGAATCGTTGGCGAGACGCGTCTTGAAGGCGTGATATTCGCGCTCGCCGCTGCGGCCGTAAAAGCGTTTGAACATCTTCATCAAATCGGCGTCGGAACGGCGCAATTCCCTGCCGTAACCGACCTGAAAGGCGTTGAAGTTCGCCACCGCATTGCACGTCAATGCGGCCACCATGAGTTGCTGCTGAATAGAGGCGGCCTGGATGGCCGTCACTTCGCTGTCCTTCGCACATTGCGGCGCGGCAAGCACAGGTGCCGCTGCCATAGTCCACGCGAGCGCACAGGCGCCCATCCTGAACGTCCGTCCCATTCGACTGCCCGTTTTATATGCTACGCCCGTCAGCATAGCATGAGCCGGCGCGGGTCTCGATAGCCCGTCCACGACAGATGGCAGCAGGCATGAGCGAAAAAGTTCCCGGAACCGTCGATCTCTCGGACGAACGCATCCATTGGGATTTGCGGGAAACGATGTCCTACGCGGATTACCTGCATTTGTCGGAACTTTTAGCGTGTCAGCGCCCGCTCACCGATCGCCACGACGAGATGCTGTTCATCACCATCCATCAGTCGAGCGAACTCTGGATGAAGCTCTGCCTGCACGAGATCACCGGCGCCGTGGCTGCCATTCGCGGCGACGAACTGGGCGCCGCATTCAAGATGCTGGCGCGGGTGGCGCGCATCCAGGCCAATTTGATTCAATCCTGGGAAATCCTCTCGACGATGACGCCGTTCGACTATGCGGGCTTTCGCGAAAGCCTCGGCAAGAGTTCGGGCTTCCAGTCGTTCCAGTACCGCATGCTGGAATACCGCCTCGGCAACAAGACGGCCGAGATGGCGCGGGTGTTCGATTCCCATCCCGAAATCGCCGCACAGGTGAAAGCAGCCCTCGAAGAACCGGGCATCTACGACGAATCGCTCGCCCTTCTCGCGCGCCGCGGTTTTCCGGTGCCGGAGGAAATCCTGAAGCGCGATTTCTCCAAACCCTACCACGCCGACAGCCGCGTGACGGAAGCCTGGCGGCTTGTCTATCGCGATGTCGAAACGCATTGGGATTTGTACGAGTTGGCCGAAAAGCTCGTCGATCTCGAATACCGCTTTCACCTCTGGCGCTTCAGTCATATGAAGACGGTCGAACGCATCATCGGACACAAACCGGGCACCGGCGGTTCGAGCGGCGTATCCTATTTGAAGAAAGCGTTGGATTTGACCTTCTATCCCGAATTGTGGGCGGTTCGCACGGAGATCTAGATGGGCGCGCTATCGCATATCCGCGTGCTCGATCTGAGCCGCGTGCTCGCGGGCCCTTGGGCAACGCAAATCCTTGGCGATCTCGGCGCCGAGATCATCAAGATCGAGAAACCCGGCGAAGGCGACGAGACGCGCCATTTCGGCCCGCCTTTCCTGAAAGACCAGAACGGCGCGAAAGCCGACGCCACCTATTTCCTTTCCGCCAACCGCAACAAGAAATCCGTCGCCATCGACCTCGCAAACCCCGAAGGCGCGGGCCTGGTGAAACGTCTGGCGCGCCGCGCCCATGTGGTGGTGGAGAATTTCAAGACCGGCAGTCTTGCCAAGTACGGTCTCGATTACAAAAGCCTCTCCGCCGAAAACCCTGCGCTGATCTATTGCTCGCTGACGGGCTTCGGCCACAGCGGCCCGTACAAGGACAAGGCGGGTTACGACTACCTTGTTCAAGGCATGGCCGGATTGATGAGCATCACCGGCCAGCCCGACGGCGCACCCGGCGCCGAGCCGATGAAAGTGGGCGTCGCCGTTTCCGATCTTTTGACCGGCCTCTACACGACAATCGCGATCCTCGCAGCCGTCGTGCATCAGGGCCGGACGGGTGAAGGACAGGAAATCGACATGGCGCTGTTCGATTGCCAGACAGCAGCCCTTGCCAATCAGGCGTCGAACTATCTCGCGGGGCGCATGGTGCCGACGCGGCTGGGCAACGCCCATCCCAACATCGTGCCTTACCAGGTGTTCGCGACCGCCGACGGTTTCCTGATTCTCGCCGTGGCGAACGACGCACAGTTCCGCCGCTTCGCCAAAGCCGCCGGCATCGAACACCTGGCAGAAGACGCGCGGTTCAAGACCAATGCGGATCGTGTGCATCATCGCGAAACGCTGATCCCGCAACTCCAGCCCGTTTTCGCCGCGCGCAAAACCGCTGACTGGATCGCGCTTCTCGAAGCAGCCAACGTGCCTTGCGGCCCGATCAACCGGGTGGATCAGGTGTTCGCCGATCCCCAAGCCATCGCGCGCGGCCTGACGATTTCAATGGCACACGCCACCGGCCCGCTCGATCTCGTCGCAAGCCCGCTCAAGCTGGCAAAGACTCCGCCAGACTATCGCCTGCCCCCGCCGCTTCTGGGCGAACACACCGACGAGGTGCTGCGGGAGGTTTTGGAGTTGGAAGAAAACGTCGTTCGAAGTCTGCGTGAAAAAAG
>CAZTCU010000093.1:3731-9036 GCA_964612235.1 uncultured Rhizobium sp. | reverse complement strand
CCAGATGAACTGTCCCGGCCGCAACTTGCTGACATCGATTTCAGTAACGGCGGTTTCGGGCACGCTCTTGTCGAGCGCGAGCGCGGGCAGCGCCGCCAAAACCAATAAAACCGCTCCCCATTTACGCATTACACATGTCGCCAATGCGCGGTTCGCCCGAAAGGATTGCGTAGCATATTTGAAATAATCTTCCTCTGTGAACCAAGGTCAATTCGCCATGCTCTTGCCAGAGCGTCAGGACATTGTTATGGCGCATTCTCCTCACCAATTCCGCGCCTTGTAATTGCAGGAGTTCGTTGGTTGGCGTTGTCGCGGCGTTTTTTGCTGGCATCGGGTGCGGCGGGACTGGCGGTCTCGGCTGCGCGACCGGCGCTTGCGATGGCAGATACGAATGCGGGCGTTTCGCCTGCCCTGCTCCGCCGCGCATTGGGCGCGCTGCAAAAACATCAGGACAGCATCACGCATCGCGACGTGATCGCGATTGCGGATTTCTCACAACCCTCTCGCGCGCGGCGGTTTCATTTGCTGGATGTGGCAAGTGGAGCGGTCGCTTCGCATCTGGTTGCGCATGGGCGCGGCTCCGATCCGGCGCATACGGGCTGGCTGGAACGCTTCTCCAATGTGCCAAGCTCCAACGCGACGTCGGCGGGGGCTTATCGCACCGAAGGGTTTTATGTCGGCGGGCATGGGCGTTCGATCCGGCTTTCGGGACTCGATGCGAGCAACTGCAACGCGGAATCGCGCGCGATTGTCGTGCATGGCGCGTGGTATGTGAGCAATGAGATGGCGCGCGAAAGCGGCGTGTTGGGCCGCAGCCAGGGTTGCTTTGCCTTGGCGAATACGAGCCTCGATGAGATCTTCGCGAAGCTTGGGCCGGGGCGGATGATCTACGCCGACAAGGTTTAGGCGGCCTTATCGCGTTCCTGTTCTTCGGGGCGCAGCGACGACAATACGTCCAGCACACTTGACGAAAGCGACAACGGCAGGCGCGGCAGGCTGTCGAACGAACCGAGCGTGGTCATGTCGCCGGTGTTCTTCAGCAACATCATCGGCAATGCGTCGGACGGCAGCGTGTTGTCGTCTTCTGCAATCGAACGACGCAGGTTGAGGCGCGCAGTGGTGCGCAGTTCGGGAACAGACGACGCGCCGCCGGATGTTTGCTTCGTCGCCCACGCATAGACTTCGCGAACGGATTTGGGCGTGCCGTCGGCGTGATAGAAGACGCTGCGGTTGGCGTTGGCGGCTTGCGGGAAGTTGTTCGCGGCGCAGGCGTTCGGGTTACTCGCGTTCAGCTTGATGAGGCGGCAGGCGGAATCGGCGCCGAGGAAATGAGCGGCATAGAGTTCGCCGTTGCCGACATCGCGACCAAGCGAGCCTTCGAGGGCGTCCTTGGTGTCGCTGGCATAGTGGCCGGCCATCAGGGCGGCGGTCTTGGGATCGTTCTTCAGGGCAATAATTGCCTGGCGGTCGGCATTGCTGTCCGCCCGGTAGCGGCCGTCCGGGCCCTGGCTGATGGCGTTGGCATAGGCGCCCAGACCGTCTTGGGCGCCGTATTTCTTGATCAGGCCCATCCAGGTCTGGTCGACGAACTGGAACAGGCCGGAGGCGCTGGAAGTGGCGGATTTTGCGTGGGTTTTCAGGCCGGATTCGCGGGTCGCGGTGTCCAGCAGATACTGAAAATCGGTGCCCGTGGCGCTGGCCGCCTGATGAAGGGCGGCGACGATCTGGGACTTGGTGCCCGTGAGGGCGGATGCGGCTTCTGCCTGCATGGCGGTTCTCCTGACCGCTTACGGAGCAATGGCCGTGCCAAGCCTCTTAACGAAATCTTTCAGCGCGTCGGGCGGGTAAGGAATTGGCGTGCCGTGGCCCCAGACCGGGCCGGGCCATGCCGCATCGCTCGCGTTGCGCGCGATGACGTGGATGTGGAGTTGCGGCACGAGATTGCCCAGCGCGCCGACGTTTATTTTTGCGGCACCCGTGAGCGCTTTCAGTTTCTCGCTCGCCAGTGCGATCTGTTCGATGAGGAGCGCGCGATCCCTTGCATTGAGATCGTGCAGCTCCGTCGCCTCGCGGCGCGGGACGAGGATGAGCCAGGGATAGCGCGCGTCGTTCATCGCCAGCACGCGGCAGAGCGGAAGATCCGTGACGAATGCGGTGTCGGCTTCGAGGCGCGGGTGGAGCTTGAAATCGCTCATGCGAAACGGCGCGCGTCGAACGCGGCGCAATCGGCGGGGAGTTTTCCATCGAGGATGGTTTGCGCCATCACGTCGGCGATGGCGGGCGTGAACAGGATGCCGTTGCGATATTGGCCGGTGGCGGCGAACAGGTTTGGGATGTGTGTGGGGCCGAGGATCGGCAGGTTGTCGGGCGAGCCCGGACGCAAGCCCGCCCAATGTTCGCCGATCTCCCAGCTTTCGAGCGGCGGCATCAGCGCGATGGCATGGCTGCGCAGCCATTCCCCGGCGTTGTCTGTGACCGAAGTGTCGAAGCCTGCTTGCGCGACCGTTGCGCCGACGAACAGGCGGCGGCGGCGCGGCACGAGATAGACTTCGTTGCCCCAGATGACGTGTTCGGGCATGCGCGCGTTTTCCGGCGCGTTGAGGGCGAGCATTTCGCCCTTTACCGGGGTGACGGGCGGAAGTGCGTTTGACGGCAAGCCTTCGAACTGGCCCGACCATGCGCCTGCCGCGATCACATAGGCGTCGGCTTGATAGAAAGTGAAGGGGCTGCGGACGCCGTAGACTTTTTCTTCGTCGGCTTCGATGCGCACGGCGGCTTCGTTGCGCTGGAGCTTGCCGCCGGCACGCAGGAACGCGCGGGTCAGCGCTTCGCCCAGCACGCGGTTATCGACCTGTGCTTCGTCGGCTGCCCAGGCGGCGCCGCAGATCAAGGGCGTCAGCATCGGCTCCTTCTCAAGCGCCTGCGGCGCGTTGAGGAGTTCCAGACTTTCTTCTTCGATGGAGCGTTCGCCCAGCGTGTGGGCAGCGGTCTCATCGGCGGCGACAAGCAGCGCACCGGTTTTGCGATAGCCGATATCGAGGCCCGACAGCGTTTGAAGTTCTGCCGCAAAAGCGGGCCACAACGCGCTGGATTTGCGTCCGAATTCGGCTTCTGCGCCATGCACGCCCTCGCCCACCGGCGCGATCATTCCGGCGGCGGCCCATGTCGCGCCGTGGCCTGGCTGCGCGCGCTCCAGCACCGTGACCTCGGCCCCGCGCTGCGCCAGTCGCCAGCCGATGCCCAGCCCTGCCGCGCCCGCGCCGATGATGAGGACTTTCATGGACGCGGGCTTAGGCGAAGCGTCGGGGTGCGTCAAACGCCTTCCCTTCCTATAGTGGCGGGCGGCAATTTTTTTGATGCACCAACATGAAAACTCTTTTCCAGGGAGCGGCGATCGTCATGGCAATGGGAGTGGTCGCGAATGCGGCGTATGGACAGGTTTCGCGGGGCGACCGCTATTCCGGCGCACCGTGGGCGACGCGCTCGCCCGTGGTGGCGCAACACGGCATGGCGGCAACGGCGGTGCCGCTGGCCACGCAGGCGGCTATCGAGATTCTGAGGAACGGCGGCAGTGCGGTGGACGCAGCTATCGCCGCGAACGCAACGCTGGGATTGATGGAGCCGGTGTCGAACGGCATCGGCGGCGATCTGTTCGCCATCGTGTGGGATCCGAAGACCAAGAAACTTTACGGCTACAACGGCTCGGGCCGCGCCGCGATGGGGCGCGATCTCGCACAGATGATCGAGAAGGTGAAGGCGGTCGATGCGAAAACCGGGCATCCCTATACGCCGCATATTCCGCCGCTGGGTTCGCTGCCGGTGACCGTGCCCGGCACAGTGGACGCGTGGTTCGCGCTGCATGAGAAGTTCGGCAAGCTGCCGATTGGCGACGATCTGGCACCCGCCATCGGTTATGCGAAGAACGGCTTTCCGGTTTCGCAGTTGGTCGCGCTCTACTGGAAGCACAATCTCGCGGCGTTCGAGAAGAACGCGGCGATGATCGAAGAACTCGACAACGCCAAGGCGACCTATCTGATCGACGGACATACGCCTGCCGAGGGCGAAGTGTTCCGCAATCCCGATCTGGGGGAGACGCTTTCGCGGATCGCCAAGGGTGGACGCGACGAGTTTTACAAAGGCGATATCGCCAAGACCATCGACGCTTATTTCAAGCGGATCGGCGGCGATCTTCGGTATGAGGATTTCGCGAAGCATCATGGCGAATGGGTAGAGCCGCTGTCGGTGAATTATCGCGGCTATGACGTTTATGAGTTGCCGCCCAACGGTCAGGGCGCGGCGGTGTTGCAGATGCTGCAGATCCTCAAAGGGTTCGACCTGAAGAAGATGGGCGCGGGTTCGGCGGACGCGATCACAGCCATGCTGGAGGCCAAGCGGCTGACCTATGAAGATCTCGCGAAATGGTATGCCGATCCGGCGTTCTACAATGTGCCGATGAAGGGGCTGCTGTCGGATGAATATGCGGACAAGCGGCGCAAGCTGATCGACCTGAAACACGCCAATCCGAATATCGGGCCGGGCGACCCGCGGCTGGGGCAAGGCGATACCACCTATTTCTGCACCGCCGACAAGGACGGGATGATGGTATCGATCATCCAATCCAATTATCGCGGCATGGGATCGGGGCTTGTCGCGGATCATCTGGGATTCATGTTCCAGGATCGCGGGGAGCTGTTCTCGCTCGATCCGAACGCGGCGAACGTCTATGCGCCGGGCAAGCGGCCGTTCCAAACGATCATTCCGGGCTTCGTGATGAAGGACGGCCAACCGTTCATGGCGTTCGGGCTGATGGGCGGAGACATGCAGCCGCAAGGCCATGTGCAGGTGCTGACCGACATCATCGATTTCGGCATGAACGTGCAGGAAGCCGATGACGCCGCGCGCTGGTATCACACGGGCAGTTCCGAAGTGACGGGCGAACCGTCGAAGGGCATCGGCAATGTCGAGATGGAAACGGGCTTCGATCCGGCGGTGAAAGAGGAGCTTGCGAAACGAGGTTACACGATCAAGCCGGGCACCGGCGGGTTTGGCGGGTATCAGGCGATCATGTGGGACGCGAAGAACAAGGTTTATTGGGGCGCGTCGGAGATGCGCAAGGATGGGATGGCGATTGGGTATTAGATGATCTTACCTCCCCCTCGCGGGGAGGTCGGGCGCGTGCATCGGCACGCGACCGGGTGGGGCTTCACGCACCGAGTCCGTTGAGGCAGCCCCCCACCCGCCATCGCGTTCCGCGATGTCGACCGCCCCGCGCAGGGGGCGGTAAGTACGAAAATTTCGCGCTTCA
>CAZTCU010000093.1:0-3721 GCA_964612235.1 uncultured Rhizobium sp. | reverse complement strand
GCGCGTGCATCGGCACGCGACCGGGTGGGGCTTCACGCACCGAGTTCGTTGAGACTTCCCCCCACCCGCCGTCTCGCCGATGCGAGACGTCGACCTCCCCGCGTAGGGGGAGGTAAGAATTAAGCACTCGCTCGCGCGCTTTGTTCTTTTGCGCGTTCTTCCGCTTCTTCGTTCAGCCGCATGTTCACCAGCACGATGATGAACGCGGCGAAGCTTTGGAACGTGCCGGGTAGCCAGATGATCAGGCCGCCATAATGCTGGTCGCTGATGGCCGGGATGTCGATGACGCGGCCGCAGATTTCGTAGACGGGGTAGAAGTCGGTCATCGAGAGCGACAACACTGCGCCCAAGACCATTTGCAACGGTTCGACCAGGATGATCAGCAACATGCGCAGCAGGCTGGAAATGCGCGCGGGCGGGCTGGGGCGCGGGTCGAGGATCAGCGCCCAGAAGAAGATGCCGTCCACGCCCATCGTCCAGTTCATGATGTCGTAGAGCGTCTTGTCGAGCATGACGCGGGTGTGGAGCGACGGCAGCAGCCAGAAATAGATCATGGCCACGAACAGCGTGGGCGCGATAACGGGGTGCTGGAGGAAATCGACCGTGCGCTGGAGCGGTTTCCACATCACCACGGGTTTGAGGAAATCGGGCATTCCCTTCCACAGCACGGGCCCTGCGAAGCCCAACGCGATGAAGAACGCGCCCAGATGATGCAGCACGAAATGCTGCGCGCGGTGGATGAAGAACATGTGCTGCGCGTAATAATCCACGCGCGACTGCAGCGAGAACCAGAACGACAAGACGCCAAACACGAAACAGAAGGTGCGCCATGCAGGCGGGCGTTCGGACGGCGAGAGCGCAAGCCAGCCTTTGGCATACCAGGCGAGCGAAAGAACCGTGGCCAGATAGATCGGCCAGGAAAATTCCCACGGCATCCAGAACGGCAGATCGGCGGGGAAGAAGCGGCAGACGACATCGAGCGCCGCGCCCAGAAGAAGCAACGCGCCGTAAAGGCTCCAATCCCGCATCGAACCGCTCATGGCCGCAATATAAAGGCGCAAAGCGCGGGCGCGCGGGAGGCGATTGGTCACAGGATCGCGGACGCCCTGCCCTGTGCTATTTCCACGCCATGTTGAGATTTTGGAAGCGCGCCGCCGGTTCTCTTCTCGCGCTGGTGCTTTTTGCCTGCGGGCAAAGCGCGCCGCCGCCGGACATGACCGACATCAAGGGCATCATGCCCGGCCTTTCCATTTCAATGACGCGCGCGAATGACGGCAAGGCCGTCACCGCGAAAGACTATCGCGGAAAGATCGCCGTACTCTATTTCGGATACACGCATTGCCCCGATGTGTGCCCGACGACTCTCTCCAATCTTTCGCTTGCGCTGAATGCCTTGGGTGACGATGCCAAACACGTGCGCGTGCTGTTCGTGAGCGTCGATCCGGATCGCGATACGTTGCCGGTGCTGAAGTCTTATGCCGAGGCGTTCGCGCCGGAAGTCGACGGGTTGCGCGGAACGGCAAACCAGATCGCGGATCTCGCGCGGCGCTATCGCATCGCCTACAGCGTGACGCCCGCGTCAGCGACTCATGCCTATGAAGTCACCCATTCCAATTCGATCTTCTTCTTCGATGGCGAAGGCCGCGCGCGGTTCGTCACCATGCACAGCGACGATCAAGCCGCGCTGTTGAAGGCTTTTCATTATCTCCTGAACTGACGCGCGCAACGAAGTTGCTGCGATCCTGCGTGTGCGACTCATCTCGCACTGGTAGAGTGCGTGCGTGGCGGCACGCCGTCAGGCAACACAACGGAGCGTCGAGACCACGGATATTGGGAGGAATTGGCATGTCAGGCATGGTCATGAATCTGATTATCCAGTTGATCACAGGCGCCATTGGCGGCAACGCAGTAGGAACCGCCGTAAAATCCATGAGTCTCGGACCGATCGGAAACACCATTGCGGGCGCCATCGGAGGCGTTGGCGGGGGGCAGCTTCTGGGCGTGCTGATGCCCGCAATGGCATCGGCGATGGGTGGCCAGGACATGAGTTCGGTCCTTGGTCAGGTTGTGGCCGGCGGCGCGGGCGGCGCCGTGCTCACCGGTATCGCCGGATTCATCAAGAATTCGATGGGCGGGCCGGCCCCATCGTGAAACGCTTTGATTTCTAACGGTTCTCTTGGCGCGGCGGATTCCGCTCGGGTCCGCCGCGCCGCGATATTGACGGCAATGTAAAAAGCTTGATTTTGCACTGCAAAATCGAATTTCCTTTGCGTTTATACGGAAATGCCTCACGCTTCTTTGTGACTGCTTCGCGACAGACGAAGCGGCACGGGAGAGCGCCAGAGATGTTCACCAATCTCGTCATCCACTTCGTTGTGGGTCTGATCGGCGGAAATGCGACGTGCGAATCCGCGCCGCGTTTCAGCCTTGGGCCGTGGGGCAACACGATTGTCGGCGGATTGGGAGGCATAGGCGGCGCGCAGCTTTTCGCGATGCTCGTTCCCATCGACATGACGCTGGCAAGCGCCGACATCCAGTTGATGGTCGGGCAGCTTGCGGCCGCCGGACTTTGCGGAACCGCGTTGACCTGCATGCTCGGCTACATCCGCAACACGGTGTGGAAACACCGGCAGGAGCCGAACCACCTGCATCAAATATGAAGCGCGCGGCCGTCCGCCGCCAGCACCGCTTCGTGCAGCATTTCTGATAGGGTTGGATGCGGGAAGATGGTCGCCGCGAGTTCGGCTTCCGTCGATTCAAGCGTGCGCGCGACCGTGTAACCGTGAATGAGTTCTGTGACTTCGGCGCCGATCATGTGCGCGCCCAATAGCTCGCCGGTTTCGGCATCGAACACCGTTTTGACGAGACCTTCCGGTTCGCCGAGCGCGATGGCCTTGCCATTGCCGATGAAGGGGAAGCGCCCGACCTTGATCTTGCGGCCGGTGGCTTTGGCTTTCGCTTCGGTGAGGCCGACGCTTGCCACTTGCGGATAACAATAGGTGCAGCCCGGCACTTTCGAGATGTCGAGCGGGTGCGTGCCCTTCACGCCCGCGATGCGTTCGGCGACGATCACGCCTTCATGCATGCCCTTATGCGCGAGCCATGGCGGGCCGACGAGATCGCCGATGGCCCAGATGCCGGGCGCACCGGTGGCGCCCCATTCGTCGATGACGACGTGGGTTTTCTCGACCTTCACACCCGCCTGCTCCAGCCCGATGTTCTCGACATTGCCGACGATGCCGACGGCAAGGATCACGCGGTCCACCGTGAGCGTTTCGGTCTTGCCGTCTTTCGCTTTCAGGGTGGCGGTGACGGTGTTCGCGCCCCTCTCCAGCTTTTCGACCGTGGTGGAGGTTTTGATCTTCATGCCCTGCTTCACGAACGCCTTGTTCGCGAGCTGGGAGATTTCTTCGTCTTCGACCGGGAGCACGCGGTCGAGTACTTCCACCACCGTCACATCGCTTCCCAGCGTGCGATAGAAGCTGGCGAACTCGATGCCGATGGCGCCGGAGCCCACAACCAGCAGCGATTTCGGGAAAGCGTCGGGGACCATGGCTTCGCGATAGGTCCAGATCAGCTTGCCGTCCGGCTCCAATCCGGGGAGCGCACGGGCGCGCGCGCCGGTGGCGAGCACGATGTTCTTGGCGGTAACCTCTTCCGTCTTGCCGTCCTTGGTGACAGCGATCTTGCCTGCACCGACGAGTTTGGCTTCGCCGTTGAT
>CAZTCU010000092.1:0-9037 GCA_964612235.1 uncultured Rhizobium sp. | reverse complement strand
GGGGCTCGGGCTGCCGGTTCTCTATCCGCACTTTGTCATGGAGTTTGCGTTTCTCTGGGCGCCCCGGCTTGCTTTCTGGCATTCCGATTTGCTCGTCAGGCTGCCGCTGCTCGAAAGCATTGCGTCAGAGTTCAATGCGCTCAAGCCTGGCGAGATATTCGTTACGAAATCTGACCAGGGTTGGCGGCACGCCTTTAGCAAGCGCTACCGGCGGCATTGGGAATTGATTGGGTGCACTACGATGGAAGCGAGCAAGGACCAATTCGATAAGGGGTGCGGATGGTGGATGGGATTTGCCGACCATATAAACTGCCCCAGCGACGAAGAGCGCAAACGGCGAGCTGGTTACTACTGGGATCATGGAACCGGAATTTATTATTGGCACCGTCGCTACCATGGGCCAACCAAGGTTCTTTCCGGCCGCGCGATCCACGAGGGACATTGTACGAAAATAGGCAATTCCAAATACCGCAGGTCCGTACCCAAGGACACCGACGATTCCCAAAGAAGTATGGCGTCGGATCTTGCCCGCAATTATGACCTAAGCGAGATATGTGAGCGTATGGGGCTCGATATATTGCGATAAACTTCGACCTTTTCTCCGATCAAATATGTTCGGCGATCAATTTTTTGTCCATGGTACGATCGTCCATTGCGGAAAATACTTGTTTGATTTGGTCACCGTTTTGAATTTTTCCCAGGCCTCTTCCGCGCCGGGCACGCCGAGGTTTACAGCTGCGGCCAATGCGGGTTGCAGATTTGCCTGATAACCGCCGGCTGCACCGCTCAACATCTCCCCCGGCTTCAGGCCCAAAGCAAACGCCATCTGGTCGGAACCACAGGTGACGTCGGAGACATCCACTTTCTGTTTGCTTCTCTGGGCGGATTCGAATGTGGCGCGATAGATCGCCGCCCAGCTCGGACGGCTGTACGGATTGACTCCCGATATGTGGTACGGCGTTGCCAGCATCCAGCAATAGTCTTTGTTGATCATACGTTGAACGGGGAAATACGCCTTCCAGGCGGCGAACGGGCGGGCATTCTCGAAGCCGAGATCCACGATGTAACCCAATACGGATGTCAAATAATCGTCCATCCACGGCGGATAATCTGTGGGTGCCGGTTTTACTCCCGGGTGAGCGACCGAGATCGTGTGTTGCAAATCGGCCTGCGGATTGTTGACGAATGTCTTGTCGTAATAGTCGATATTCGCTTTCAGTTCGCGAAGCAGGGTGGCTTTTAGCGGATCCGAATCCGGTGCGATGTAAGCAGCCTGTGCAAGTGTACGCAGGGACCATGCCTGACCGCGCAATTCGTCCCAGCTGACGAGGGCCTGCTGGAAACCGTGATACCCCGGCGCCGTGCCCCAGGCGTTCCATTGCGACCAGAATTCGAGCTCTTCGAGATAATAGCGGTCTCCTGTGATCACATAGGGGATAAACGCAAGGGATGGCTCGTGGGCGCTCTGACCCACAAGGGTCGGCTTGACCCCGCCGGTATCCGAAATCTCGAGATTTCCTGGCCTTCCGACAAAATTGGAGTGCGTGCTGAGATTCGGAAATTCTTCCGCGGTTGCCGGACGGTTCGTTTTGGTATTGCGCAAGTGAGACCAGAAGCCGCCTGCAAGATCGCCGCTTTTCAGCGTCATTTCGTAACCGCGCTGGTCCATAGTCAGGAGGTAATCCACGGTCCACGACGGCAGCATGCCGATGTCTCCGCGGCCACCGGTTGTCGGCATGTACGCGGTGATGATTCCGGCCTGAAGCGGGCCGCGGTCCGATGATTGGAAGTGGGGATAAGTCCTATCCAGTTCTGCCTTGGCATCAGTTCTGTCCGCCACATAGTTGGCGACGATGCGTGCCTTCTTCAGATAGGCGAGATTTTGTTCGACATAAGCGGAAACCGGTTTGTCCCACCAGAACACTTCGCGCCAGCGCGTATATGTGGCATGTGCCATGCTGGCCTGCTCGAACACGGTGTTGCCATGGGCAGTGATTTTGGCGTCGTAAAATTCCGTGCGAGGGCCGGGCACCCATACCCATGTGTTTTCGACGTCGACCTCGACGCGCAGGGGGCGGCCCGCGCCATAGCTGCGAATGCCGAAGCGAACCGAGAGATGGGGATCGGCCTTTCCCTGCGCGTCTCTCAACGGTCCCGTCATCCACCATTCGGTGACTTGCGAGCCGGAAAGCCAGAGATCGGGCTTGGCTGTTTTCAGAAGATCGCGCGCCGAAGCATGCAGCATCCGCCCGTCCTTCATCTTCAGCGTCAGGACCGTGTCGAAATCGCGGGGCAATGCAGTCGATGGCAGCGGGGCCGTCGCCTCTTTCGGACCGCGCGAGAGCGACACGCTGACGTCGTTGCCGTCCGACAGATGGGGGATTGTGACGGTCAGCACTGCGTGGCGTAGCGAGCCATCGGGATGTTTTGCTTTGACGTCGACCTGCAGGGGGAGTGGATTCCCCTTGCCATCTCTGGCGGCGACGAATGAGCCGGGCGGCACGTCTCCCTTTGCGAAGATGGCGCCGAACGTCACGGGCACATTCTCGGTGATCCCGCCGCTTTCGCCGTGAACGACATACGTAATGAAAGCATCGTTGGCCGCGTAACCGTTTGTGACGGACACCAAGACCGAAAGTGCCAAGACGATCATCGCCAGCACGATCCGACACCGAAGTGGCATCTGAATCGGGCTGTTGAGGCGGGCGGGGGCCAGATTGTTCATGGCGCTGTCCCTTTGCGTGTGGCGGGGCTGGAACCCCAACTTATGCGAGCTTGGGCCGCAAACCAAGCAGTGAGACCCGCCAAGCCAGCCGGCTTTTGCGGATAGATAATTCTGTGCGGGCAATCTATAGAGGCCGCTGCCGAACCGGCCGGTTTTCTCCCATGGGCCGTTTCCCGAATCTCAACGAAATCGACCGCATCATGAACCCCCGGACCTTCCCAAGCCCCGATGACCGGCGCCCATTGAAAGGCGTCAGGACGATGCGAACACGACAATGAATGGCACACCGCCGGACAGTTCCGGGCAAATGAATTGGGGCGCGCATCTGCGCAGCGGCGCTTTCTGGATGATTTCGCTGCGCTGGGCGTTGCGCCTCACGGGCCTCGTCAGCACCGTCATACTCGCACGCCTCTTGACGCCGCGCGATTTCGGCATCGTGGCAATGGCGATGATTGTGGTCGGCACGCTGGAGATGTTCAATCAGACCGGTCAGAAACTCGTTCTCATCCGGCTCGAGGAACCCACAGACGAGCATTTCAATACGGCATGGACCATATCGTTTTTGCTGGGACTGGTCATCGCCGTTGCGATCCTTGCGGTTTCGCCGTTCACGGAATTCTATTTTCATGAGCCGCGCGTGGTGCCGGTGATGCAGTGTCTTGCCCTGCGCGCAATCCTCGGGGGATTGGAAAACATCGGCACGGTCAATTTCCGGCGCGATCTCAGATTCGGCAGGTTCTTCGCTTACAACGTCTATCCGAAGGTAATCTCCTTCGTTATCACCATCGTGCTCGCCTTTGTTTTAAGGAATTATTGGGCGCTTGTGGCCGGTATGCTGAGCGGACAGGTGACGCTGATCGTCCTCAGCTACACCATGGACAGTCACCGTCCGCGGTTCACGCTTTCCAAGGTTCGTGAGATCTGGTCCTTTTCGATTTGGACGTTCCTGCGTTCCATTGGCGCTTACCTCCACGGCCAGATCGATCAGGTCGTGGTCGGAGGCTTCGGTGGATCGTCGCTGATGGGCCGCTATTCGGTCGCCTCCGACATCGCCGCTAGCCCCTCACGGGAGATCAACGAGCCGATGGTGGCGGTGCTTTATCCGGTCATGTCTCGTTTGCAGCAGGATGGGGCGGCACTCGCGCAGGTTTTTCTGCGCACGTTGAGTTGGTCGGCCGTGATCTGCATATCGGCAAGCGTTGGTGTAGCTCTGGTCGCCGACGATATGGCCAATCTCGTCCTCGGTCCGAAATGGGCTGGCATCGGTCCATTGGTGGCGTGGCTGTCCATTGGGGCAGGTATTATCGGGTTGAGCAGCGGCTCTTATGCTTTGTTCGATGCGTTTGGGCTTCCTCATGTCGGTGCGCGAATGATCTGGCTTCGAACAATTATTCTCGTGGCGGCCGTGGTACCGGTCGCCTTCCTCACCCATTCGGTAATTGATATCGCGATTGTCCGGGCGCTTGCAGCGGTGCTTTTCCTGCCCGGACTGTATCTCGTTGCGGGCAGGCTTCTAGGGCTTTCACTCGCCGACTATGTGGGATGCTTGTGGCGTCCCGTTGTTGCGGCACTGTGCATGGCGGCCGCAGTCCTGATTTTCAATGCTCTGATTGCCGTCGAGGGCAATGTGCGATTGATCTCGGACGTTGTGATCGGAACTGTGGTGTTCCTTGCGTCGTTACTCGGGGCTTGGGTGCTCGCCGGTCGCCCGCCGGGGCCGGAAATGGATTTTCTCGCAAACGTCCGGCGCTATCTTCCAGTATAAAAATGAAATGCCGGGCGCGAACCGCCCGGCATTCAGGGTGCACATGCGAATTATTTCGTCCGGCGGCGACGAAGCGCGATAAGCCCGCCCGCCAGGAGTGCGATCGAGGATGGTTCTGGCGTTTTCACCGGGCGATTGTATTCGCCGAAGATCGTGTCGTTGCCGCAATCGCCCGTGCCCCACAGCAGATCGAGATTGGTGCCGTCCAGCAGCGAGAACACGGTCGAGTTGGCCGCCGTCAGCGTGATCGACAGTTCATAAGGATAGGCACCGCCGACATTTGTCTGGGTGACCGCCACCGTCCAGTCGCTTTGGAGGATGCCGCCGGTCACGCGCGTTGGTATCAGTTCCTTTGCATCGAGCGGCGTCACGTATTTGCCGCCATAGATATACTGGGTCTTGCCCATCCAGATGTCTTTCGACGTCTTGTAGTCGGCGGCGCTAGCGAGGTCGTAGAGGCCGGCTGCCTTGCCGCCATAAGGCTGCTGGAAACCGAGCGCGACGCCGAAGCCCCAGGAGGAGGGCGCGCCATCGGCGTTGTTCGGCATGATGAACAGGTCTGCGTAATGGGCCGTCAGATCGTCGCCGTCGAACTGCGTGTAGAGCTTGAACGTGATGGAATTTCCGGATTCCGAGATCGCGACATGGTCTGTGTTGAAGCCGGTGCCGATCACATCGCCCGTGCTCTGGTTGCCTGGAAAATAATTCGTGGACGAGCTGCCGTGGTAGGAGACCACCTTCGTCGTATCGTTGATGATGGTATCGGCGCTTGCCGCCGAAACCATCGCGAGCAGGCAAGCCGACGCCATCGCGCCGAGTAAGAACTTCATTTTTTACCCCATACCCAATGATTGGGTCCTGTCATCGCTGAATGCAGAACCACAGGTTTTGAGGGGTAAAAAGCAATCGCCGTGCCACGCGCAAAAGCCGCGGACAGGCTGGCTTTTCCCTTATCTGTCAGGACATTGGTGTAGTAGTTTGTTTACAATCAGGCGTAGGCGCTTGTCAGGCCAGCCGGCGGGCAGAACGCCTGGCGGTTTCCAGAATACCCGCCTTGCGTACTTCGAGGACTCTTCCCCCCGCCAGCGCGCTACCGATCACCGGCGAGGCGACCAGAGACAACAGCGTCCAAACGACAATCGCGAATGCCCACCACATCGGTTTTGGGCCTCCGGAGCCCTGTTATCGATGACACGCGCAAGGGTCGGCGATTGAGAATTAAGGCGGGGTAAAGAACGCAACATTCCCGCGTCTGCCTTCGAATCCGTCATTTGGTCCGAATTTGTGCGATTATTGTGGTTAACAGGGGGGAAACAAAGAAAGCCTGCGGTGATTTGTTGTGCAAAACTCTGATGAGTTCCAGAAAGGGCGATTCGTTTTCGCATCGCCGGCGATCGTGCGGCACTGCAGCGGACAAGATTGTCGTTGGCGATACGGCGTGCGATTTTGCGCCCGTTTACCGTGACTGCCAGAGGCTAGGACGTGCAAGATTGGATGAGCACATTGGCTTCGTGGAGTGGGTTCATCCTTCTCCATGTACTGCCGATCGCCATTTCCCAGATCGTCGATTGGGTGCGGGAATGGCAGATTCTCATTGCCGCTCTCATCCTGCTAATTTTCTTTCACTTTTGGACCCGCGGCATCCTGCGTGCCGCTCGGGAAGCCGCCAAAGAGACGGTGCTGACGGAAACACGCGGCTTCGACGCCGGTTTGAAACTCTTGCGGCGGCAGATCGAGGCAAGCACAGATGCGCAGAAGGTATCTGCTGTCGTGCCGAAGATAGCCGAACCGGCGCGGGGCGGGGCAGTCGCATCCGCCGAGACGGCACGGCCTGAGCCGGTGGCCGATGGCAACGCGGCCGTCGAACGTCTGCGCCAGGCCATACGGCTGGCATTGAGCACCCTGCCGACATCTGACGAACCGCTTCCGCAGGTAAGCCTGCGCCTCTACCGGGCCGCAATTGATGGCCTCGACGACGCCGGACCGGATTTGGACGGGAGGGGCCGTCAGGAGGTGCTGGAGCAGATCCGGGCCGAACTCGCCGCGCTCAAGCAGGCCTTCCCGCCACAATCTTGCCGGTTGGCGTGGCAGTCTCTGGTCAAGGTGAACACTCTTGCGCGGGAATTCGCCGACCCGGCCCCTTTGACACGCGCCGAGATGCTGGTCGCCGGCAAGCGGGCTACGCCTTGAGGGCGTCCCATTGCGACACGCAATATCCGGTCTGCTTATGCGTCCGTTAAGGATAGCTAATGCAGGCGGTGTCGGTGCGTTAACCAAATCGACCGAGACATATAGCGAAAATTTGCGCGCATAAACCCGCAGCAGCTAACGCAGGCGGCATCGGATTCGATCCATACCGACTTCGAAAATTCACTTTAATTCCGTTGTCCTATTGCGGAAAACATAGCCTCTGGGTAGTGCAATGCACACATCGTTTCGATAAAGTTATCAAGTTCCCGTCAGCGTAACCTTGATTAGGGGTAGTTCGTGGCGCACGAGGAATCTGTGTCTCGCTTTGTGTCGCCGGAGACGCACGAAAGTGCGGTAGCCGACGTCGCTCGAATTCCGCGTCGCGGCTCTCGTGAAGATCGGCCGTCGCCTCTCATTGTCGGCGCGCCCCGCACGTCGGCGCACGAGGGATACGAATTGACTGCCAAGCCTTCCCATCGATACGTCCCCAATTCTGCGCTTGTCCTCTTCCTCCTCGATTTCGTCTTTCTCGGAATCGCGCAGGCCGGATTGTTCGGCGGCATCGGCGGGCGGTTGGACATCCGCAGCCCGGTTCAGCTTTGGCTGCTGGTCTTCGTTTCCTTGGGCGTGCACCTGTCGTTCCTCTATGCAGCAGGATGTTTCCGCCGCGACACGCTGATCAACTTCGCGACCGCGACGTCCCGGTTGGCCGTGGCGCTGGGGTTCAGCGCGGTTGTTCTCCTGGTACTCATGCATTTCGTGATGGGACAGATATTTCCCGACGCGATCATCTTCCGAAGCGTCAGCCGTTCGGCGACCGTTGCGTTCCTCGGCATGGGCGTTTCGTTGTGCGCGGGCCTTTACAGCCGCGTGCTTTTTTTCGCCATGGCGCGCCGCCATTGGTTCCGCCGCCGCGTGCTGATCGTCGGCACGGGCTCGCGGGCGCTCTATCTCTACAATCTCCTCAACAACGATTCGCATCGCGAACTCACCGAGCTTGCGTTCCTGCCTGAAACGGTGATCGGCGGCGAGCCGACCCAGGTTCCGGCCGCACTGCGCGATTCTATTCTGCCGGTCTCCGGCACGAACGTGGAAAGGCTGGCCAGCGAACTCCTGGTCGACGAGCTTGTCGTCGCCGTCGACGAGCAGCGCGGGCTTGCGCTCGAAACGCTGTTGCCGTGGAAGACCAACGGCATTCCGGTATTCGAATTCAACGCCTTTATCGAGCGCGAGACGGGCAGGGTGGATTTGCGCTGGCTCGAACTGTCCTACCTGCTGTTCTCGAACGGTTTCCAGATCCGTTTGATGGATGCGGGCCTGAAGCGGATGATGGACATTCTGGTGAGTTTGGTCGCGCTTCTTGTGTCGCTGCCGGTGTTGGTGATTTCGGCAGCCGCCATCGTTCTGGAAGATTTCGGCCCGGTGTTCTATCGCCAGACGCGCGTGACGCAGGGTGGCCGCACCTTCTGGATTTACAAATTGCGCACGATGCGCACCGACGCGGAGAAATTCGGCGCGCAATGGGCGGAGGAAGACGATCCGCGCATCACGCGCGTGGGCCGCATCCTGCGCCGCACTCGAGTCGACGAGATTCCGCAGCTCTTCAATGTTCTCATCGGTCAGATGTCTCTGGTCGGCCCGCGCCCCGAACGTCCGCTGTTCGTCGACGATTTGTCGAAGAAGATCCGGCTCTATAGCCTGCGCCACAACGTAAAATCCGGCCTGACCGGCTGGGCGCAAATCAACTATCCCTATGGTGCATCGGAAGAAGATGCCCGCCGCAAGCTGGAATACGATCTTTACTACATGAAGAATTACAGCCTGTTGCGCGACCTCTCCATCATGTTACAGACCTTCCGGGTACTGATTTGGCCGCAAGGCGTGCGCTGACATCGTGGATACCTCGGACGGGAAGGGCCAACCCGCGCCCAGCGGGTTGAAAATCCTCTATAACCATCGCACGCGCTCCCGCGACGGCCAGTCGATCCATATCGACGAGCTGATCCATGCACTGCGCGAGGAAGGCCACACGGTCATCGTCGTGGAGCCGCAGCGTGTAGACGCAATGGCCAGCACCGTCGAGCGCAGGATGCTGCCCCAATTCGCCTATGAGCTAGCGGAACTGGGCTACAGCATCGTCGAATTCATCCAGCTTGCCCGCGCCGCGATCCGGCACAAGCCGCATGCCTTCTATCAGCGCGCCAATCTCTACATGCTGTCCGGCGTTTGGTTGGCGGGGTTTTTCAGGATTCCCTATCTGCTCGAAGTGAACGCGCCGCTGGCGCAGGAGCGGGGCAAGTTCGGTGGATTGTCGTGGCCGCGTCTTGCCGCCTGGAGCGAGCGCACCATGTGGCGCC
>CAZTCU010000091.1:0-9126 GCA_964612235.1 uncultured Rhizobium sp. | reverse complement strand
CGCGGTTATCCCGCCGACCCGGACATGGTGCAGCATTGGGGCGAATTCACCGGCCGCTTCAACGCGGAATGGTCGCCCAAATTGGCCTTCACCGACCAGACCATGGTCTACGCCTCGTTTGCGCACGGATATAAGGGCGGCGGCGCCAACCCGCCGGGCATCGGTTTCTCGGGCGCCAGTTTCGGCGTGCTGGGGCCCTATCTGCAAACTTTGTCTTATCCGCTGACCTTCAAGCCCGAATTCGTCAATGCCTATGAACTCGGCTCCAAGAACATGCTGGGTGACGGCGCCGTCACCTTGAATGCCGGCCTGTTTTTCTACGATTACAAGAATTATCAGATCTCGCAGATCGTCTCGCGCACCGCGATCAACCAGAATTTCGATGCGAGGGTCTGGGGAGGCGAAGCCGAAGGAACGTGGGAACCGATCCCCGGTTTGCGCTTCAATGCCGCGGCAGGCTTTCAGGGTAGCCGGGTAGGCGACAACCAATATTCCATCGACCTGATGGACCGCCTCAATGGACATGGCGATGACTATGTGGTGTTGAAACCCTTCGTGCTTCTGCCTTCGAACTGCGTTGTAAAGAAGTCGATGGTCGAACAGTACGTTGCTTATAACAGGGCGCACAATCGGGCCGATGGCATTGCTTTGCCTTCTCTATGTCCGGGAGCGGCCATTGCCAATGCCGGTCGTATCGCCGGTCTGACGCCCGACATTCGCCGCAACGTCGATCCCGACTATCCCTTCAACGAAGATATCTTCCCCAATCAGGGCCAGGGCTTTGCCAAGGATGTCGGGGGCAACAAGTTGCCCAACACGCCGGACTTCACGCTGTCGGCGGGCGCGCAATACTCCATGCCGTTGAGCGAAGATTGGGCGGGCACGCTGCGCGGCGATTTCTACTGGCAGGGCAATTCCTTTGCCCGCATCTACAATGACAAGCCGTATGACCAGCTTCACGGCTACACCAACATCAACCTCGCGCTGATCTTTACCAACCAGGACGGCTGGCAAACGATGGTCTATGTGAAGAACCTGGCGGACACCACCGCGATCACCGGCACCTTCCTCAACTCCGATGATACGGCGCTGACCACCAACATCTTCACCACCGACCCGCGCCTGTTCGGCATCCGCATTACCAAGAACTGGTAGGCTGACCCAAACGGTCTATCAGAGGGGCGGCGGATCATCCGCCGCCCTTTTTTGTTTAATGATCGGCAAAACGATCCGAAGAGCACGAGTCGATAAGAACCCATGCTGGGCTTTGCTCAACGGCACAGTTTGGTATCGCTTGCATATGGGTGTGCTGATATCGCCGGCACATCGCGGCGCCGCGCTTGGCTGGCAATTTCGCCATGGTTTTCGCCTTGTTTTGGGCTATCGTATCCGGCGCAGTCCGAGTGTTCGCCGCGCAAGATGAACCGGTCGATCGACCAAAGCGTAGTTCGAGGAGTAAAGTGTCAGAATTTCTGGGAATACTGAACTTCCCGGCGATCTAAAAACCCATCGGACAGAGGTGTGTAGGTGGGACAATCGCGATAGAAAGCCTTGGAAAACATAAGCAACTAATTTTGTCCCACTGAGCATTAAGCTGTTGATTTCGTTAAATCAGTCGCCTTCCGTTGGGAGCGCCAAATGTGAGGGCAATCGCCCTAGCGCGGATCGTTGTTGGGGCTCATACTTTGCCCCGAGACCGGCGACCCGGAAGTTCTGCTCCATGTCGATCGTTCATCACAGATTGCAGCTTGCCAGGACGTTTGCGCGGACCGCGCCGTTGACGTCTCGCCTTTGAGAGCTGCGCCGCGAATGAGCGGATCCGACGCCAGCAAGGTCGTTGCAAACCGCGACATCGGTGCCGCGGCGGACCTGGCCAAGGCACATCCCCACTTGGCTCCCCTCATCGAAAACGCCGCCATTTCGCAAGCCTTTTCCCGTCGTGAGCACGCCGCAGTCCGGTGGAAGCGTCTCTATGAAGCGTTCGGGCGGCTGGGATTGGTATGCGTGCTGTTGGCCATGGTGGCCTTCGACTATCAGATCACCATTCATCCCAGGCCGCGAGAGACTGCCTGGCTTGCGATTGCAAGCGCAGTCCTGGGCGCTGCAGGTCTGGCAAGTCAGATATTCATAGTGATCACAGGGGCGAAGGAAAAGTGGAATACGGAGCGCTTCTTCGCCGAGCGTATCCGCTGTTTGAAATTTCAGGCGTTCGGACTCGTTGGTCGCGTTGCCTCGCCGGCGGAACTCAAGACCACGGTTGAAAGCTGGACGCGCGGCGCGCTTGCGTCGCTGCAACAGGAGTCGATGGGCGGCCGGGCAGCGGTTCTCGATTTTTCTCCGTCGGAAGTCGCGATCCCGATTTCGGAAATTACGGCGCGCACGGACATGAGCCTGCTGGAAGAAGCCTCGTCAATCTACGATGCGCTTCGTCTCGAAGTTCAAGCCCAGCATTTCTCGGCCAAGTATCACCGCGATATCGAGCGCGCGCGATGGCCCGAGGTCCTCAGTCAGCTTTGCTTCGCCGGTGGCGCAATATTGGCGACGGTCGAATTCCTGCTAGCCGTGTGGTCGAATTCTTCCCTGTCCGCCAAGTCGGGAAGCTGGCAGGATTGGCTGTCCTTCTCCACCCTGTTGCTGTTCATTTTGAGCGCCATCGTCGCAGTGTATGAACGCGGCGCGGCCTATCAACCCGAGGCGGAGCGTTATCTTTCCTACTTGCGCGAGGTTCGCCGAATCCGATTGAAACACGCCGAGACGAGAGCGTTCATGATCAGGATAAAGGAAATGGAAGAGGTCGCATTGCGCGAATTGCGCGACTTCACGCGCGATTCGCTCCGCTCCAATTACATTTTCTGATTTTTGCGGAACTGTTGAAGCCGCCAGATTGCGTTACGGCATTTCGTCTTAGCTTCGATTGGAGTGCAACGGGCACGAGTATTTGTTGTGCGACTTCTCCGGGCCAGGGAGGCGGGAATGACTTCCGAACTCAGATATCGCGCCTTTATCAGCTACAGCCACAGGGACAAGCCCTGGGCGGATTGGCTGCATCGCGCGCTGGAAAGCTATTCGGTTCCCAAAGCGCTGGTCGGTACGCAGGGGCGAGTTGGGCCGATACCCAGGCGGCTGTTTCCGATCTACCGCGATCGGGATGAAACTCCGGCGATTTCCGATCTGCAGGACTACATAAAAAAGGCGCTGGCCGATTCGGCCGCGTTGATTGTCATCTGCTCGCCAAGTTCAAGGCAAAGCGCATGGGTGAGCGAAGAGATCCTCACATTCAAGCGGCTTGGCCGCGAGGACCGGATTTTTGCGATCATAGTCGAAGGCGAGCCCCACGACAGCGACATCACGGGCGATGCGTCCCCATCCGAGTGCTTTCCGAAGGCGCTTCTCTACCGGATCGGTCCAGACGGAGAATTGACAAACCAGCGGCTGGAACCGGCGGCTGCCGACGCGCGCAGTCACGCGGACGGCAAGGAAAACGCCAAACTCAAACTCATCGCAGGACTGCTCGGAACGGACTTCGGCAATTTGAAGCAGCGCGATCTCGAAGCGGCGCGGCGGCGCACGCGGATTTATGGCGGGATTGCCGTTGCAATGGCGGGGCTCGCGGTAGTGGCCACGGTGGCCGGCATATTGGCCTATCAAAACGCGCTGCGGGCGGAAAAGGCGACAAAGGCGGCGGTCACTCAGGCCAGGACGGCCGAACGCACGTCTGATTTCATGGTCGATCTGTTTTCGATCGCAGATCCCGAGAAGAACCGGGGACAGACGATAACCGCCAGGGAGATGCTCGACCGCGGCGTGATCAAACTCAGGTCCGGACTCTCTGGAGAGGACGTTGTGCGTTCAAACCTTCTGCGCGCAATGGGCCAGGCTTATAGCGGACTTGGTTTGTATCCCAAGGCGGACACTTTGCTTCAGGCCGCGGCTTCGGCCGCGCAACGCGGAGGTTCGCCGGACGCGCATTTGAAAGCCCTTCTGGCGCTTGCTTCGAACACCTATATCGACGGCCACTACGCGAAAGCCGTCGAGCTGTACAAGCGCGCGTTGAACGAAGCGCAGCACGGCCCCGCCGCAAACGAAGAGGCCGTCGCCAGCGCGTATCTGGGGCTCGGCGATTCTGTTTCCGAACTGAATCAGGCTCGGGACGCGGAGGCGTATTACCGCAAGGCGCTGGCGATCGATCTTCGTCTGCATGGAGCCGGCGGTGCTGCAACGGCGGATGCGTACAACGCGCTCGGTACGCAGTTGTTTCTCGAATCGAAGCTCGGCGAAGCCGAACCGCTGTTCCGGCGCGCGCTTGCCATCAGGGTGTCGCTATACGGCTACAGGCATGCCGATGTCGCGGCCAGCCTGAGCAATCTGGGCACGCTCGAATATGACGCCGGGCGATACTCCGAAGCCGAGGCCACCTGGACGAAGGCGTATCCGATCTACCAGGCCGTCTACGGGAAAGAGCATCCCGAGGTCGCGACGATTTTGAACAATATCGGACGAGTTCAGCTCGTCAGGGGAGAGATCGTTTCGGCCAAGGAAAGCCTGACGGGCACGCTCGCGCTGGACCGCAAGTTCAGAGATCCCGATGACGACGATCTCATCCTGCCGTTGAACAGCCTCGCGATGATCGCGATCGCGCAAGGCGACTATCCCAATGCCGCCATTCTCTTGTCCGAAGCGCTTAGGATCGCCCGATTGCGCCATCACTGGATGCTCAATCAAGTCCTCGGCAACCTGGCCGACCTGAACGAGAGGACCGGCGACAAAGCCTCGGCGCGAATGAATCTGGATCTCGCAAAGGTCGAATTGAAAACGCAATACGGCGCGTTGCTGGCCGGAAAGGAGCGTTGGCGAGCGGCAGTCCTCGATCTCGTCGAGGCGGCACTCATGCGAGACGCGGGCCAGCTTGAACCGGCCCAACGCAGCCTTCTCGTCTCGCTTGCGGTGCTGCAAGAGCGGTTTGGCCCGCAGGGTTTGTTCACCCATCGGGCCGAGGAACTCTTGTTCGAAATAGCAAGATCACGGCGCGATCTTGCCGGTCAGAAAAAATACCGGACATTGCTCGCGGCAAATCCGTTGCGTTAGGACAGCCCCGTTTTGGCGCGGCCGTCCGCCCGGCGCGCGCATTAAAATTGCCGTGTCATCCGAGGAACGGCACATCAGTCAGACTTGTGAAACGATTGAATAATTTTTGTTGCGCCGCGCGAAAACAATTTTGTGACAAGATGTTTTCTTGCGCGCATAGCGGGAATTTCGCGCGGCAGTCTAACCCAGAGTTTACAATTCGAGAATTCGCGCTCAAGCTACTTCGGCATCCGCACATGTGGAGGACCCGATGGCGAGGCTCCATACAGCGACACTCATCGTATTTGCGACATTGATTGGCCCGATCGGCGCGGCCCAGGCGACCCGCACGATCCGCGCCGACCAAAGCATGGACGAACTATCGACCATCGGAGAGAAGTGGGGCGATGCCACTACGTTCGACCCAGTGGTGGGCACGGGATGGCTTGCCAGCACGCCGCTCAAATTGAACGTCGGAGCCGGGGCGCAGGACTACAACGTCTGCTTCTCGCAGAACGGTTTTGCATCGCTTTTTTCGGGCGCCTGCGAGGGCGACGGTCTTACGCCGGATTCCGGCAACGAAATCACGCCCGGCGCGAACGATAATTTTGGAGCCAGCGGCAATCTGAAAACCGGGATTGTCGAGCCGTATTTTCCGACCGACACCACGCAGTACGCTGCAACCGCATTCACCTGGAACTTCCAAACGCAGCTGATCTTCCTGCTTGTCGGATCGAACGGCGACTTCAATATCGAGTTCAATTACGATGCGCTGCCGCTGCCGCCGGGTTTTGGAAATCAGATATTCAGTTTCGGAGCGACGAATATCGACAAGGCCGTGCCCGGGGCGCCCGACGGACTTGAGGACATCTGCTTTAGATCCGGCGTCGCCACTGCCTGTGAAACCGTAACAAGGACGCCGGAGCCCTCGACTTGGGCGTTTCTTCTGTCCGGACTCACCATCTTGGCTGGAATGACATCGCTGCATCGCCGCAGGTCCGATTGCATCGCTTGACGTTCCCTTGAACGAGGCTTTGGAACCGCGCCAAAGCTTCATCGGCGCCCCTCAGCAATAGCGCATGCCGGGCGAGGGCACCTTTCGACGTCGCGCCAGGCGGGTAAACTCGAAAAATCGTACAACGGCATTGGGGGATCGGCGGGCATTGTTCGTCAGACCTTATAGGTACAACCCTCGATAACGTCAGGAGCGGGCGGGGGATGGGCGACGAGCCGGAAGCTGGGCAGGAGCGGACGAGGCTCGGCCGGACGGAGGCAGGCATGTCTCAGTCCGAGGTCGACGCATGGTTCGTGCGCGAAGTTCTGCCGCTGGAGGCTTCGCTGATGCAATATCTCGCCCATAACTGGGAAAACAAAAGCGAAATTCCCGATCTCCGGCAGGAGATCTATGCGCGCGTCTGCGAAGCGGCACGCCATCAGTTTCCCCATTCGGCGAGGTCTTTCCTTTTCGCCACGGCGCGCAATTTCCTGATCGACCTCGTGCGCCACAGCCGCGTGGTGCAGATCGAGGCGATGGCCGATCTCGAAACACTCGACATCGCCAGCGACCAGCCCGGCCCCGAGCGCGAAGTTTCCGCGCGCGAGGAATTGCGCGCCGTCCACGCCGCCATCCGCCGCCTGCCGCCGCGCTGTCAGGAAACGGTGGTGCTGCGCAAGGTGGAGGGCCTTTCGCTGCGCGAGATCAGCGTGCGCATGAACATCAGCGAAAAGACCGTCGAGCGTCACCTGACGGAGGGACTGCGCTCGCTCGCGGACGTGCTGTTCGGCGAAACCAAGCCGAGGGCCGGGCAATGAGCGGAAAGGTCGCGGTCACCGACACGCGCGAGATCGAGGAAACGGCCTCGCGCTTCGTCATCGCCCGGAAGGACGGCGCGCAATGGAACGATGAACAGCAAAGCGTGCTCGACGCATGGCTCGCACAGTCGCCGTTGCACCGCGTGGCTTACTTAAGGCTCGACGCCGCATGGTCGCGCACCGATCGCGTGCGCGCGCTGCGCCCGACGCCGCCCAGGCCCGCAGGTGATGAAAACCGCTTGCGCAAATTCTCCGTTCGCATGGCCGCGGGTGTTGTGCTGCTCGCGGGCATCGGGTTCGGCCTGAAAGAGCTCGCGCCCGCGCCCACCGTTTCAACCTATGAAACACCGGTCGGCGGGCGCGAAACGCTCCGGCTGGCCGACGGCAGCGAGATCGAACTCAACACCAACACGCGCCTGCGCACCGCCGTCACGCGCGAGCGCCGCATGGTGTGGCTGGACAAGGGCGAGGCCTATTTCCGCATCGCGCACGATCCGGCCCATCCTTTCGTGGTGAACGCGGGCGAGCGCAGCGTCACGGTTCTGGGCACGCGCTTCACGGTGCGGCGCGATCCGCGCGCGCTCGAAGTCTCGCTGATCGAAGGCCGCATCCGCTTCGATGCGAAAGACGAACCCGCCCACATGCCGATCGATCTCGCCCCCGGCGACACGGTCACGGCTACGCGCAATGCCGTAACGCTCGCGCACGTTTCCAAGGACACGCTGGATACAAGCCTGTCATGGCGGCGCGGCGTTCTCGTGTTCGACCGTACGCCGCTATACGAAGCCGTTCGGGAATTGAACCGCTACAACACCGAGAAAGTCGTCATCGCCGATCCGCAAACGGCGCAGACGACCATCGGCGGCACATTCGAAGCCACCAACGTCGCGGGCTTCGTGCGCGTAGCGCACGCCGTCCTGGGCCTTCGCGTTCAATACCGGCCGGGAGAAACCGTGATCTCGCAATGACACGCGATTGGGGGAACCATCGAATTCTTTCGTCTCCATCCATAGGAGCCTCACGCTCCTTCAAGGGGGGACAATGAATACGCCGCGCCTTTCACGCTATCTCGCATCCGCCAGCTTCCTGTTCGCGACGGGCTTTGCCGCAACCGCAACCGCCCAGGATTTCAACGTCCCCAGCGGCGACCTCAAATCCGCCCTCGACGCCTACGCCACGCAATCCGGCACACAGCTGATGTATGGCGACCGCCTAGTGGAAGGCGTGCAGACCAAGGGCGTGCACGGCGCGCTCTCCCCGGATGCAGCGCTGACACGGATATTGAAAGGCACCGGCTTCGAAATGCGCCGCGATGCCTCGGGCGCGATTGCGATTGTGCGGGCGGAGGCGAACAACATCCAGCTCGAACCGTCGCTGCAGATCGCACAAGCCTCGCCCGCGCGGCAATCGGTCGAAACGGTGACCGTCACGTCATCGAAGCTCGGCGGAGCAGACGTTCAAAGCATTCCCATCGCCATCACGGCGCTTAGCCAGGAACAGTTGACATCCACACAAACCGCCGGCGGTCCCGATCTGATCAAGCAGGTTCCAAATCTGACGTTCACCAAGACCAATTTCACCGGATATAACATCCAAATTCGTGGCATCGGCACGCAAGCGATCTCGGTAACGACCGATCCCGCTGTTGCTGTATCGTTCAATGATGTCCCGTTCATCCGCAACCATTTCTTCGAACAGGAATTCTTCGACGTTTCGCAAGTTGAAGTGCTGCGTGGACCTCAAGGCACGCTTTACGGCCGAAATGCAACCGCCGGTGTTGTCAATCTGATCTCTGCCAAGCCGACAGATCGTTGGGAGGCGCAAGCGTCCGTTGATGTCGGCAACTACAACAACCGCCGCATGGAAGGCATGCTGAACGCGCCGCTGATCGACGACAAGCTTGATCTGCGTGTCGCTGGCGAATGGACCAAGCGCGATGGCTATGCCTTCAACGACATCACACAGAAGGCGCTCGACGGCCGCGATTTATGGACGAGCCGCGTATCGCTGCTGGTCCATCCGGTATCGAACCTGACAGGCACATTCATCTACGAACACTTCCAGGAAAACGACAACCGGGCCCGCTCAACCAAACAGCTTTGTGCCCGCTCAAACGCACCTTCGTCCGTCGATGGTCCGGCCGGGCCGCAAATTCCCGACATCCAGCCCTATTACCTGGGCGGAAACTTGGGACTGCCTTGGTTGTCTCAAGGTTGCAGCCCGGTTTCGCTTTACTCGCCGCAATCGTAT
>CAZTCU010000090.1:5908-9199 GCA_964612235.1 uncultured Rhizobium sp. | reverse complement strand
GATCGTAGAAACGCGCGTTGTCGCGCACCATCGCGCGGAACACCATCTCGTCGTACCCGCCTTGCGCGCGCCCCAACCCGCCGCCCATCCATGTTTCCATGAACACGGCGCTGCCTTCGAGATACCAGCGCGGAACATTGGCGCGCGGCGTGGCAAGATAATTGTAGAGAATGGTTTCCGGGTGATCGGTGGTCGGCAGCGGCTTGCCGTGAAAAAAGCTGCGCCACCACGAGTCCTGATCGTTATAGACGTCCATCGTCGCGATATGGACGAGTTCGTGGTTCATCAGCGTGAAGAAGCGCTCGCCGGGGCTGAAGGTCTCGAAAGAGATGCTGATCGGCGCCACGTCGATGAACAGCGCGTTGTTCGGCGTGGCGCGCACCACCGCCTGCCCGCTGTCGGAAAGATCGCGCAATTGGACGTTCGGTTTGTCCCATGGCGTCCAGTCGAACGTCTTCTCCTGAAACCGGAAGGAATTTTCGTAAGCCTGCGCGGCGTAGGGCGTGAGATAGGTTTGCAGCGGATCGTAATAGAGAAGCTGCAGATCCTTGGTTTCGATCTTGCTCAACCCGACCGACTGAGCGGATTCGGCGGACGCTTGCGACACCGGCAGCAAAAACGCGGATAGAAGAAAAAGCGCACCCTTGCGCATTCAAGCCCCTCGACGGCGGATTCCGTCACTGCCCCGCGGAAGTTGGCAACAAACGGCCAAAGAAAACAACCACCGCGGAGACCACGGTGGTTGTTTGTTTCTACGAGAGCGAAAGTGTTGCGTTACTCTGCACGCATCGCCGCATTCTGCGAGGCGCGGGATGCTGCTTGTGCGGCAGCCTGGGAAGCTGCCTGAGACGCTGCATGCGATGCGGCATCTGCCGTGGCATGGGAGGCCATGCGCATGGCGGCTTGGGCCGCCGTGTGGGCAGCGGCCTGGGCCGAAGCAGCCGACGCCGCCTGGGCTGCGGTGCGGGCAGCAGCCGTTGCTGCGGCTTTGGACGCGGCTTGAGCGGCGGTATGCGCAGCCGCTTGAGCCGAGGCGGCCGAAGCAGCCTGGACCGAGGTGCGAGACGCTGCATCCAACGCATGGGCAGCAGCCTGCGAGGCGGCATGCGATGCTGCATCTGCCGTGGCGTGGGAGGCCATGCGCATGGCGGCTTGGGCCGCCGTGTGGGCTTCAGCCTGAGCCTTGGCAGCCGACGCGGCCTGAGCAGCGGCGTGAGAGGCAGCATCGGCCGCCGAGCGCATGGCGGCTTCCGCAGCGGCATGGGCTTCAGCCGCGGCCGTGGCGTTGGAGGCCGCCTGCGCCGAGGCGCGAGAGGCAGCTTCCGCCGCAGCCTGCGAAGCAGCCTGAGCTTCAGCAGCCGAAGCAGCCTGCGATTGGGCGCGGGACTGGGCTTCGGCAGCCGCATGAGAAGCGGCGTCGTTGGCGGCATGGGCATTCATCATCAGAGCCGCTTGCGAAGCCGTGTGGGCTTCGGCCTGCGCCTTGGCGGCGGCACTGGCCTTCATCGCGGCCTGAGAGGCAGCGTGAGAAGCGGCATCGGCAGCGGTGCGCGAAGCAGCCTGCGACTTGGCCAGCGCTTCAGCCTGAAGCACGGCCTTGGATGCGGCATTGGCGGCGGCTTTCGAAGCCGCAACATACATCAACTGTGCCTGAGCCGACAAAGCAGCCTGGTTCGCGGCGCGTGAAGCAGCCTGTGCCGAAGCCTTGGACGCCGCATCGTTGGCGCCATGGGCGGCAGCCTGCGCGGCCGTCTTGGCGGCGGCTTCCGCTTCGGCAGCGGAGGCAGCCTGGTTCTGCGCGCGCGAGGCGGCATCGTTGGCGGCTCGGGCAGCAGCTTGCGACGAACTCCGCGATGCTGCTTCGGATTCCGCGGCGGAGGCTGCATCAGATGCAGTACGCGACGCAGCCTGGGACGCCGTTTCCGACTGGCCCGAGATTTCCTGGAAGGAATCGGTCTGCATCATCAGCGCGGTGCTGTTGTCACCGAGCGCGACGTCGGCATCCGACACCTGTTTCGCCTGATAGCGGTGGGCGGGCACGATGGTGCCGGCCGTCTCACCGTTCTTTGGCGGATAATATTGTCCGACCCACAGCACACCGGCTGCGACTGCCACAGCGGAGACGCCGATCAACAGCTTCCGCTTGTTCTGAATTTGCTTGCTCATTTCATGCCCCGTTTAGGTTGATGGGAAGATGGGGCTGGGGGGTCTGGGGGTCAATGAAGTTGATCACACCAAACGCATGTTGATTGCGCCTCCATTTGGCCCGCGGCAAGAGCGGTAAAACGAGCCGGAGATGCAGCAAAAACAGATACTTGGAAGTCTAAGCAATCCTGCGAAACGCTTTCCGCGCAACAAATGGATAGTGCGAACGCACTAGAGAGAAATCGCTTTTTTTGCCATTTCGGGGGAGAGTTTTACGTTGTTGGGCGGGAGGGGTGGACAAATCCGCCTCCGGGTCTATTTCATGAACCGTAACAAAGGGCTAGGCGATTTTCCGCGGTCGCGCCGCGGGCGCCCGGAAGGCGCAGGACATTAACCTTATGGACGAATCGAAAGCCAAAGCGGGCAGCAGCGATTCACGATCCTCCAAGATCGTGGAGACGCTGGGCAAGAACGCCGTGCTGGGTGTGCTGTCGCTTGGCAGTCGTCAGGTGCTGGCGCGAAACGGCGCGTCCGTCGAACTTGCGAAGGGCGACGAACTTTTCCGGCGCGGCGACACATCCGATGCCGCATACGCGATCCTTTCGGGCGAGATCGAAGTCAGCCTTCCGGGAATGGACGGGCGCGACATCTGGGTGGCGCGGCTCGGCGCCGGAACGGTTGTGGGCGAGATGGGGTCGCTGGACGGTTCGCCGCGCTCGGCGGATGCGCGCGCCACGCGCAAATGCGAACTCTGGAAGATCAATCGCACGCTTATAATGGAGTCGTTACACGACGAGCCGAGTGCCGCGTTGGCTTTGCTTTCGGTTCTTGTCGGACGGCTGCGCGATACCGATGCGCTGGTCGAGCGCAATTCTTCCATGAGTTTGGGCAAGCGGCTGGCGCGGCTGCTGCTCGATGAATCCGCGAAAGGCCGCATCATCTACAATCAGGCGGAACTTGCCCATTTGATCGGCGCCACACGCGAGGCCGTCAACCGCAAATTGTCGAGCTGGCGCAAATCGAATTGGATCGAGATCACCCCGACCGGGCTTCATGTCCGTGATCGCGCGGCGCTTTTGGTGCTCTGCAAGCGGGTCGTGGACGCGTAGAAAGAAACCGTAATCGCTTCTCCCCTCTTACCCTCCC
>CAZTCU010000090.1:4642-5808 GCA_964612235.1 uncultured Rhizobium sp. | reverse complement strand
ACCCTCCCTCAAGGGGAGGGTAAGAGTATTTCCGCCAAGGAAATCGCGCTTTAACGCTCGCACCACGTCCCGGCGTTGACGCCCGGGTACCGGGTATCTACATCAAAAGGACACGACATCCCCGAACGACGAGGTACCCCCATGGCTGAAGCATTCATCATCGACACCTGCCGCACCCCGCGCGGCATAGGAAAAGTCGGAAAAGGCGCTCTCGCGGACATTCATCCGCAGCAACTGGCGTCTTCCGTCCTGTCGGCGCTCGCGAAGCGCAACGACATCAAGACTGCCGAAGTCGACGACATCATCTGGGGAACTTCCTCCCAGCGCGGCAAGCAGGGCGGCGATCTCGGCCGCATGGCCGCACTCGATGCGGGCTACGACATCAAGGCCAGCGGCGTCACGCTTGATCGTTTTTGCGGATCGGGCATCACCAGCGTCAATCTGGCGGCGGCACAGATCATGTCCGGCATGGAAGATCTCGTGATCGCCGGCGGCACCGAGATGATGAGCTACACCGCATCCAGCGCCGATCCGAAAGCGCCGCCGATGATGGACAGCGGCAACTTGCACCTGCGCGCGCTTCATCCGCAATCGCATCAAGGCGTTTGCGCCGATGCCATTGCGACGCTTGAAGGCATTAGCCGCCAGGCTGTCGACGAACTCGCGCTCGTCAGCCAGCAACGCGCCGACGCCGCGATCAAGGGCGGACATTTCAAAAAGAGTCTCGTGCCCGTGTACCGCGAAGACGGAACGCTCGCGCTCGATCACGAGGAATTTCCGCGTCCGCAAACCACGATGGAAGCCTTGTCCGCGCTAAAGCCGTCCTTCGCGGCGATGGCCGAATTTCCGCTGGACGACAAGGGCACGACCTATGGCGGATTGATCCGTCAGGTCTATCCCGATCTCAAATTCAATCACGTTCATCACGCCGGCAATTCTTCCGGCGTCGTGGATGGCGCTGCCGCCGTTCTTCTCGCGTCGGAAAAATATGCGAAGAAAAACGGATGGAAGCCGCGCGCCCGCATCGTGGCGACCGCGAATATGGGCGACAGCCCGACGCTGATGCTGAACGCGCCGGTCCCCGCCGCGCGCAAGGTGCTGGAGAAGGCAGGGCTGACGCTCGACGACATCGACCTGTTCGAGATCAACGAGGCGTTCGCCGTGGT
>CAZTCU010000090.1:0-4632 GCA_964612235.1 uncultured Rhizobium sp. | reverse complement strand
TGACCGGGATGACGGTTCCGACGCTGTAGGTGCCGTTCGCCGTGGTCGAGGAGAAGTTCATCCGCGACCTGAAACTCGACCGTTCGAAGGTGAATGTTAACGGCGGCGCGATGGCGCTCGGCCATCCCATCGGCGCCACGGGCTCGATCCTGATCGGCACCATCCTCGACGAACTGGAGCGCCGCGATCTCAAGCGGGGCCTCGTCACCATGTGCGCCGCCGGCGGCATGGCGCCGGCCATCATCGTGGAGCGGGTCTAAGACGGTAAAAAATCCGTTAACGAATACGGAAGATTCGTTTGTGACGCGCAATTTTCTTTGTTAATTTTCGGTTGCAACGGAGGGGCGCTACCCGCCCCTCCGACAGCTAACCGAGAGAACCATGACATTCCACAGCGCCATCGGCCGTTCGCTCGACATCGCGGACGTCAATCATTTCTGGAAGTTCGGCTATGTGAAGCTGCGCGGCTTCCTTTACGACCACGAACTGGACGATCTGCGCGACGCGATGGACGACGCGCTCTCCACCTACGAGGCGAGTCCGAATTTCTACAACGTCACCGCCATCGGCGATTCCATCTGGGGCAGCGCCGAGGAGATCGACGCCGCCAGCTCTTCTCAGCACGACGTGAATGCGCTTGGCTCCTTCATGCGCGAATCCGGTTATCCGCGTCTTCTCGACAAACCCAAGAACTCCGTTCAGCGCGGTCGCTTCCTGGTCGACACCAGCGTGTGGCGGCGCGAACCGCGGCTGGCGAGCCTGGCGCTCGAAGGTTCGATCCCGGCAGCGGCGGCGACGTTGCTTGGCGTCAACCGCACGCGCTTCTTCGACGACCAGTTGTTCGTGAAAGAGGGCGGGGCGGTCGACAAGGCGGCGTTCCACCAGGATCTGTCTTATTTCCATCTCGACGGCGAAATGGGTTGCGTCGCGTGGATACCGCTCGACAGCGTGCGGCGCGGCGGCGGTTGCATGGGATATGTCCCCGGCTCGCACAAATGGGGCAAAACCTACAATCCGAACGTCTTCGTCAGCGAAATGCCGTCACCCGGCAGCACAAGCGACAACATGCCGTCCATCAACGCCGATCCGGAAAAATACAACGTCCGCTACATTGAAGCCGATCCGGGCGACGTCGTGATCCATCATTTCCAGACCATCCACGGTTCGGAAGGAAACACGTCGGGCCGCACGCGGCGCGCGTTTTCATTGCGTTATTGCGATGCCGATATCCGTTATCGCATCCGTCCCGGCGCGCCGTTCCAGCCGATGCACCGTCAGGATTCCGTCGACGGCGATCCGCTGGACAATGACATTCATCCTATCGTCTGGAGCGCGATCTAATCCGCCGCCAGCTTGTATGACGGGCTCCGAAGCCTAATATCGTCTTAGCGGCGGACATGAGTGTTCGCCTGCCGGAATCTTTCAACGGAGGAACTGATGACATTGCGGCTTGGAAGCGTTGCGCCGGATTTCCGCGCGGAAACCACCGAGGGGCCGATCCAGTTCCACCAATGGCTGGGAGATTCCTGGGGCGTATTGTTCTCGCATCCCAAGGATTTCACGCCCGTCTGCACGACCGAACTTGGCTACATGGCCAAGATCAAGCCGGAATTCGACAAGCGCAACGTCAAGATCATCGGCCTGTCGGTCGATCCCATCGATCGCCATTCGGGCTGGGCGAACGACATCAAGGAAACGCAAGGCACGGCACCCAACTATCCGATCATCGGCGATCCCGATCTCGCGGTCGCCAAGCTCTACGACATGCTGCCGGAAGCAGCCTCGGGCAACGCGAAGGATCGCACGCCCGCCGACAACCAGACGGTGCGCAACGTCTTCATCATCGGCCCCGACAAGCAGATCAAGCTGATCCTGGTCTATCCCATGTCGACGGGCCGCAACTTCGACGAAGTGCTGCGCGTGATCGACTCCATGCAGCTCACCTCGAAGCACAAAGTCTCCACGCCGGTGAACTGGACGCCGGGCGGCGACGTCATCATCTCGCCCGCGGTCTCGGAAGACGAGGCGAAGAAGATGTTTCCGCAGGGCTGGAAGACGCTCAAACCCTATCTGCGGGTCACCAGCCAGCCGAAATAAGACGGTCGGGGTTCGGGCGGAGCCGGCTAAACCGGTTCCGCCTCTTGTATGGGTCAACTGGTATGATAAGTTGACCAGATGGCCCTCGAACCCGTCTCCCGGCAGTCCCTGTCGGAATCCGTCTTTCTGCAGCTTCAGGACAAGATCGTCCGGGGCGAGCTTGCGCCGGAGAGCGCGCTGCCGTCCGAACGCGCGCTGAGCGAGGCGCTGGCCGTCAACCGCGGGGCCGTGCGCGAGGCCATCAAGCGCCTTCAGCAGGCGGGACTGGTCGCCGTCCGCCACGGCGGCAATCACACGATCCGCAATTTCGAAGAGGAAGCCGGTCTCGAATTGCTTCCTTCACTGCTCGTCGATGGAAGAGGCCGCCTCGATATCGAGGTGCTGCGCTCCATCATGGCGATGCGCTCCGCGCTGGCGCCGGAGGTTGCGGCTTCGGCTGCGGAAAAAGGCGGCGAAGCTCTGGCGGCAAAGCTGGAAACGCTGCTCGATCGAATGCGCCAAGCCGAACGCGATCTCGTGCAGTTGCAGGCGCTCGTCTTCGATTTCTGGAAAACGCTGGTGGCGGGAAGCGGTAACATCGCCTTCCGGCTCGCCTTCAACTCCATGACAAAAACCTATGTGCAGGCGTGGGATGCGATACGCACGACGCTGGAGCCGGAATTGCGCGACATCGGCAATCTGCGCGCCATCGCCGCCGCTGTTCGCGCGCGCGATGTGCAAGCCGCGCGCACAGCCGCACGCCGTCACATCGAAATCGGACGCGCCGCCATGGACAAGGCGCTAGGGGGACAAAAATGAAAATCGACGATGGCGTAATGATCGCAGCCGCCGACACCGCGAAAAACAACCCGGCTTTACCGCCCGAACGGATGCCGCGCGACAGAAGCGCCGCGATCAAGTTTTTCGTCTCGCACACCAGTCCGCAACTCATCGCGCTCGCGGTATTGCTGGCCGTGGTTGCGCGCATATGGGTCGGCAACTTCACCTGGGTCGACGCGGCGGTCGGGCTGGCTGCGTGGGCGTATTTCCCGATCAACGAATGGCTGATCCACGTCTTCATGCTGCATTACAAACCGCGCAAGATCTTCGGCCGCACCATCGACTTTCATTTGCCGAAAACGCATCGCTGGCATCACGCAGAACCCTGGAACATGGAATGGATCTTCATTCCGCGCCATGTGCACCGTCTGGTATTCCCGCTGATCGCGTTGATCGTGGTGTTGGCGGGATCGTGGCGCGGGCCGGTGCTGAGCTATTTCGCGGTCTATCTGCTGCTGGGCCTGCACTACGAATGGGTGCATTACCTCGCGCACATCCCGTGGTGCCCGGACATCGCCTATTACAAGCGTCGCGTGCGCGAGCATCGCTGGCACCATTTCCGCAACGAGAATTACTGGTGGGGCGTCTCGATGGGTTCCGGCGACCGGATTTTCCGCACCGCGCCCGCCGTGGAAGAAACGGGCCGTTCCGGCACCGCCGCAACGCTCGGCATGGGCAAGGACGCGGCCTGAACTATTCCGCCGCCATCTTGTGCATCCCGCCGGAAGGTTTCGTGCGCGCCGTCAGCGATTGCAATGTTCCCGCACCTGCGGGCGTAATCGAATATTGCGCGAACTGAACGGTGGATTGGACGCATTTCAACAAGCCGCGTTGCGCCAGCCGGTCTGCGACATGGCGAAAGCGATAGGCTGCGATGGAGACGCAGCGGGGCGAGGCATTCAACGCGCCTTGCAATACGATTTGTTCTCGGTGGTCCAAGTTTGCCGCCCTCCACCGGCCGAACAGTTAACGCGCGAACCGCACATTCGATCCCGCTTTGCGCGCGTTTAAGACAGCATTTTGCGCAGGTTTTCTTCAACCTGCGGCCATTCGGAAGCGACGATGGAATAGCGGGCGGAATTGCGCACCGTGCCGTCCCGGCCGGGCCGGTCGGCGCGGCGGATTCCCTCAAGTTTTGCGCCAAGCCGGGCAATGGCGTTGCGCGAGCGCGTGTTGCGCTCGTCCGTCTCGAAATGAACCCGATGCACTTTCCACGTCTCGAAGGCGTGGCGCAGCATCAGAAGCTTGGCTTGCGTGTTGCACCGCGTCCGCTGCGCCGATTGCGACAGCCAGGTTCCGCCGATTTCAACCGCGTCGGGCGTCGTGCGGCCCGCTTGCGGGTGGCCTTCGGGCCAATCCCAGAATTCGATCCGGAAATAGCTCGTCCAGCCCACCACTTCGCCGCGAAAAACGGTGACGAACGGGTATCGCGTTCCTTCGCGGCGCTGCTGGAGAGCCTTTTCGATCATCGCGCGCGTTTCGGCGATGCCCTCCGGCACCCAGGTCCATTGGAATGTCTCGCGCGATTGCGCAGCTGCTTCCGCCAGCGCATCCGCATCCGCCGGCATCAGCGGACGCAGAACAACGTCGTCACCTTCGAGCGTGAAATCGGGCAGAAGCATGAGGCCACCTTGCCCCAACTCTACGAATGCGCGAACCCGCGAAAGAGGAATAGCGGGTTTGCACGGCGCCGTGCAAACCCGCTATTCCTCTTTC
>CAZTCU010000089.1:0-9263 GCA_964612235.1 uncultured Rhizobium sp. | reverse complement strand
CGACGTTTTCGAAACGGTCGAGCGCCCAGACGAGGCAGGTGGTGGAATCCTGGCCGCCGGAGAAGAGTACGAGAGCGGTTTGATCGTTCATTTGAGGGGTTTAGACATTTTGTGGGGGGATGGAAATGACTGTCCCCCTCGGCCTCGCAACGCGAGGCCACTCCCCCGTTTCACGGGGGAGACAGTGCGTGTCATCTCCCCCGTGAAACGGGGGAGGAGGCGAACGCAGTGAGCCGAGGGGGGCGGTCAGCCTGTGGCCGCCAGCCCGCGCAATTTCACGCGCGACTGTGGCAGGTCGATGGAAACGGCCGTGCCCTCGCCTTCGGCGCTTTCGATGGAAAGCGACCCGCCGTGGAGTTCGACCAGCGCCTTGCAAATGGAAAGGCCGAGGCCCGCGCCTTCGAAACGCCGCGCGAGCGAATTGTCGAGTTGCCGGAAGGGCTGGAAGGCTTCGGCGATCTTCTCCTGGCTCATGCCGATGCCGGTGTCGCGGACAGCGATGCGGACGCCGCCGCTGGGCGTACCGCGACCGTGGACGGTGATCTGTCCTTCGTCCGGCGTGAATTTGATGGCGTTGGCGACCAGCGCAGCGATGGCCTGCATCAGGCGCTGGGGGTCGACTTCCAACTCGGGAAGGTTCGGCTGTATTTCAAAAGCCACCTTGCATCTGGCGCCTCCGCGCAACTGACCGAGTGCGATACCGCCTTCGATTAACGACGAGACGGAAACCGCCTGCTTGGCGAGGGTCAGCGCGCCGCCCTCGATGCGGGCGGTGTCGAGCAGGTCGTTGACGATGCCAAGCAAGCGCGTTCCGCTCGTATGAATGTCCGCGGCATAGCCGCGATAGGCGGGATTGCCGAGCGGCCCGAGCATTTCCGTGTTGAGGATTTCCGCGAATCCCAACACCGCGTTCAGCGGGGTTTTCAGTTCGTGGCTCATGGCGGCCAGGAACGCGCTTTTCGCGCGGCTTGCCTCTTCCATTTCCTGCAAGGCGCGCTTGAGCGTGTTTTGCGTTTCGATTTTCGCGGTGACGTCTTCCACCGTGCCTTCGTAGAAGACGAGCTTGCCGGTCCAATCGCGCACGGCCCGGGCGTTTTCGGAAATCCAGATCACCGAGCCGTCGTGCCGGCGGATTTGCGACACGAAATCCGTCACCGAGTCATGCAGCCGCATCAGGTCGGCGAATTCCGCGCGGCGCGTCGGTTCGACATAGAGTTGATCGGCGATGTCGGTCAGCCCCGACATCAATTCTTCGGCGTCATTGTAGCCATAGATGCGGGCAAGCGCGGGATTGGCGTCGAGGTAACGGCCCTCGAGCGTGGTACGGAAGATGCCCTCGATGGCGTGGTCGAAGAATGCGCGGTAGGTCCGCTCGGCGGCCGTCAGGCGCGTGCCGGAGCCGTGGGACGTTCGCACCAGCAGGAACAGGCAGCAGATCAGCGCCCCAATCAGGCAAAGCCCGGCTCCCAGCTCGCGGCCTTGCCCCGACAATTCGGCCGCGCTGAGGCCGGCACCCAGAATCAGTGTGGCCAGCCCCGTAACCAGAACGGCTTCGCCGCCCTTGGTCCGGCCCGGAACTGCCCAGGGATGGTCCGCCTTGGCGCTCATCATTGCCCCGCCCTATTTCCCGCAATGCAGCAAGCCATTGTTGGAATAGCCGAAAATGTCTAAACGGCGGGTTGAAAACCGGTACTTTCTTGCCTTCCGGGCCCGGCTGCGCCAGCTTGGGACCAATCAAAACAAAGGGATGGCCGACTTGGCTTCCATCGCGATCAGCGGGACGGGTTTGTTCACCCCGCCCAATTCCATTTCCAACGACGAGCTGGTGGCCTCGTTCAACGAGTATGTCGCCCGCCACAACCGCCGCCATGCCGAGGCCATCGCCGAAGGGTCGGTGCAGGCGCTGACGAATTCTTCCGCCGAATTCATCGTGAAGGCGTCGGGCATCAAGGCCCGCTATGTGATGGACAAGGCGGGCGTGCTCGATCCCGAAGTGATGTGCCCGCGCATCCCCGAACGGCCCAACGACCAGATCTCGGTGCTGGCCGAAATGGCGGTGGCGGCATCGAGGGACGCACTCGCCGCGGCTGGCCGGACGACCGGCGATATCGACGCGGTGCTGGTGGCGGCGTCCAACATGCAGCGCGCCTATCCGGCGATGGCCGTGGAAGTGCAGGACGCGCTCGGCATCGACGGCTTCGGCTTCGACATGAATGTCGCTTGTTCTTCGGCCACCTTCGGTCTTCAGGCAGCGGCGGATATGGTCGCGAACGGGCACGCACGCGCGATCCTGGTGTGCAATCCCGAAATCTGTTCGGGGCATCTCAATTTCCGCGACCGCGACAGCCATTTCATCTTCGGCGACGTGGCAACGGCGTTCGTGATCGAGCGTACGCAAGACGCGCGCGGCGACAATGCCTGGGAAATCGTTTCGACCAAGCTCGTCACCAAATTCTCCAACAACATCCGCAACAATTTCGGCTTCCTCAACCGCGCGGCACCGGAAGGCATCGGCCAGCCGGACAAGCTGTTCGTCCAGGAGGGACGAAAGGTGTTCAAGGAAGTCGTCCCGATGGTGTCGGAGTTGATCCTCGAGCACATGGCCGCCAACAACATCGCGCCTGCGCAACTGAGCCGCATGTGGCTGCATCAGGCCAACATCAATATGAACGACTTCATCGCGCGGCGCGTGCTGGGCCGCGATCCCCTTCCCGGCGAGGCCCCCAACATCCTCGACGAATATGCCAACACAAGTTCTGCGGGGTCGGTCATCGCCTTCCACAAGTACAACCGCGATCTTCCGAAAGGCGCGCTGGGCTTGCTATGCTCGTTCGGAGCGGGGTATTCGGCGGGCAGCGTCATCCTGCGGAAATTGAACTAAGCCATTTCACATCGTTTCGCGGGGGTTTGCTTCCGCGCGGCATAACGGAACCACTCGACGCGAACGGCATGTTTCACTTCGAAGGCATAAGACTGGCTTATGTGATCTCCGGCTTCGGAGTGGGCTTTCTTGTCGGCATGACGGGCGTGGGCGGCGGCTCGCTGATGACGCCGGTGCTGATCCTGTTTTTCGGCATCTCGCCCGAAAAGGCTGTCGCGACCGATCTGCTCTACGCCTCGATCACCAAGACCGGCGGTTCGCTGGTCCACGGCTTCAACAGGACAATCGACTGGCGGATCGTGACCCGGCTGGCGAGCGGAAGCATTCCCGGCGTCATCCTGATGATGGGCGTGCTCTATGCGCTGCATGTCGATTCCGAAAAGATCAACGGCATCGTCACCCATGTGCTTGCGATCGCGCTGCTGCTCACGGCGCTGGCGCTGATCTTCCGCAAATGGCTGATGGAAACCTATGTCCGCCGCGTGGGCACGCTCGACGAGACGCTGACGCGGCGAGCGACCATCGCGACGGGTTTCGTGCTGGGCGTGCTGGTTTCGCTATCGAGCGTGGGCGCGGGCGCGCTGGGCGTGACGGCGCTCATATTGCTTTATCCGAAAATCCCCATCGTGCGTATCGCCGGCTCCGACATCGCCCATGCGGTGCCGCTGACCCTTGTGGCGGGGCTGGGTCATTCGCTGATCCTAGGCCCCATCAACGCCGACCTGCTGACGTCGCTGCTCATCGGCTCGCTGCCCGGCATCATGCTGTCGAGCTATATCGCGCCCAAGGTGCCGGATATCGCGCTGCGCCTGATCCTTGCGACAACGCTGATCGTGGTTGCGTTGCGTTTGTTGTTCTGACGGTCGATCAATCAAAACTTGTCATGGCCCGCATTCGCCGGTCATGACATTTGAATTCAATTTTCGACGACATATGGTTCCTAATGCACCAGGAACAGCGGTAACGTCGCCTGACTCAAAATCCGCCGTGTGACGCCGCCCGTCAGCCATTCGCGCAGGCGGCCGTGGCCGTATCCGCCGAGTACCAAAAGGTCCGCCTTGTTGCTCACCGCGGTTTCCAGCAGCGCGTCACCCACCGATCGCGATTGAAGTTCGGTGCGGACGATTTCCGCGTCGACGCCGTGCGCCAGCAGATAGGATTTCACGCTTTCGATATCGGTTTCGGCAACACCGGTTCCCTGTACCACGATGACCTGAACGGTTTTCGCCTTCTCCAGATAGGGAAGTGCCGCGCGCACGGCATGAGCACTGGCGGCGCTCGCGTTCCAGCCGATGGCGATGCGCGCAAAGGTTCGCTGCTCGTCATCCGATCCCAGAAGGATCGGCGAACCCGATTTCAAAAGCGAAGCCTCGAACGCTTCCGCAAGCCCCGGATGATCTCCTTCCCTCAACGGTCCGAAGACGATGAGGTCGGCAAGCTGGCCTGCGCGCGTAACGCAATCGGCGAAATGGCCTTTCATTTCGAAGAAGGAAACCGAAGGGCCCGGTGCGGGTTGCTCCACGGCCTCGAATTCTGCGGCCGCGGCGGCGGCATTCAGAGAAGCCTGCGCGGACGCGGAAGAAGCGTCCGCAGCCTCGCGCGCCGCATCGACGATTTCGTTGGCCATCGCGGGCGCGACCTCGTCGCCGAAGAACGGCAAGGCTTCGGTCGGATCGGGCCGGACGAACAACGCACGTACATGCGCCTTCAGCGGTTCGGCGGCCGCAAACGCGCTTGCCAACGTAAGCGCATCGCGCTTGCCGCCCGTGAGCGGCGCGAGAATGAGCCTGATCGTCATGGCCCTTCGTCTCCCTGCCGAGAGTTGGCCGCCTTCGTTCCGAAAGTATGCCGCTTTTGAAACGCTACCACCAGCGGTCGAGTTGCATCGGGCGCAAGGTGCGGGGACGCGCGAACTCCATAAGGCGGTCCGTGACGAGGCGGTGAAAGCTTCCACGCGGGTAGCCGCGCTGGGCGCGCGAGCCGGGCGAAAGGCCCGTCAGCACCTCGAGAGCCTCGTTCACCGTGTCCACCGCATAGACCGTGAAAACGGCCCGGCGCGCCGCCTCGGCCACGTCGTCGCGCAGCATCAGGTTTACGGCGTTCGCCTTTGGAATGATGACGCCATGGCCGGGACGCAGGCCGCGCATGGTGCAGACGTCGAAATATCCCTCGATCTTCTGGTTTACGCCGCCGACCGGCTGCATCGCGCCGTGCTGATCGATCGAACCCGTAATGCCGATGCCCTGCGCCACCGGCACGTCCGCGATGGCGGACAGAATGGCGACGAGTTCGGCGGCATTGGCGCTGTCGCCGTCGATGGGGCCGTAACATTGCTCGAAGGCGACACTCGCCATGAGAGACAAGGGCACGAAGGGCGAATAGGTGGCGTTGAGATAATCCGCCAGGGTTTGTGCGCCGCGCCGGGGCGAAACACCGGTGTAGTGTGCGAGCCTGTCGATGCGCACGCCCTGCCCCAGTCCGGGGCCCACGCTCGCGGTGATGCGGGCGGGCGCGCCGAAATCATGGCCTCCCGCCTTGATCACCGTAAGCGCGTTCACCTGTCCGATGCGCGCGCCTTCGGTTTCTATGAAAACGAGCCGCCGTTTGATGAGATCCTGCTCCAGCGCCTTCATTCGGCCGGCGCGATCTTCCTTGGCGGCAAGCGCGCGCTCGATGTCCCACGAGGCGATCAGCAGGCGGCGCGCGTCGGCAGCGTAGGCGTTGGCTTCACAGACGAGATCGTAGAGATGTCCGATGCGCACCGAGATGCGCTCGGCATCGCAGGCCATGCGCGAGGCCTCGTCGATCAGCCGGGCCGCTCCGGAACGGTCAAGATGGCGCACGCGATCGGCACGCGACAGTCCGGCAATTCCGCGCAACAGCGAAAGACAATGGATGTCGTTGCGTTCGGCGGTGTTGGAGAATTCTGCCTGCACCTTGAACAATTCCGCGAAATCCGGATCGAGTGTGCGAATGCGGTCGAACACCCACGGTTCGCCGAACAGGACCACCTTCACGTCCAGCGCAACGGGCTCGGGCGCAATCGCCATGGTCTGTGCGCGCTCGCGGATGTCGGAGAGGCTTTCGATGCGGATATGCCCTTCGCGCAGGGCGCGCTTGAGGGCGTTCCACGATTCCTCCTGTTGCAGAAGCTCCAGCGCTTCGATCAGCAGGAAACCGCCATTGGCGCGATGCAGCGCACCGGGCACCACATACATGAAATCGGTGACCGTGGTGGTGATGAGCGGCACGCGCTCCACCTTGCCGACCAGCCGCGAGAGGATCGGAAGACCGACCTGGACGACGGGGGCACCCTTGAGCCCCGTATTGTCGATGAACAGGTTCACTTCATAGCGGTGGAACGCCGCGGCCTTCACCTCGGCTTCTCCACGGGCGATGGATTGCAGCAGGCTCAGATTGAGCAACAGATCGCGCGACAGGCCGTTGAGGTAATGGCGCACGTCTTCGCCCGAACCGAAACGCTGGTAGAGCGGTTGCAGCAAGTCGCGCAGCCGCGCCTCGCCCATCGACCGGTCCAGCCCGCGCAACTGCGCATCCTTTTGGACGCGCAATGTCGAAAGCGCCGTCAACGCCTGATCGAGCAATGTGCGCAATTCGCGCCGCGCGCGGTTGAGGCGGTCGCGTTCTTCGGCCGGGAGAGCGGCCAGCTCCTCGTCGTTCAGCAATTCGCCGTCGCGCTGCGGCTTCAGTTCGAAACGGCCTTCGTGCGGCTCGACGAGCATCAAGCCTTTTGCATCCGCCGCACGGCGCAGTTCGCGGAAGGCGAGATCGGCGGTGTTGCGGAATTCCTCTTCAAGGGACGATTTGCGCCGCGCATATTCGTTGCTTGCGAAAAGATCGCGCATCGCCGATTTGAGCGAGGCGACAAGCGTCGCCATGGCGCGCTTGAACACGGCGCCCTCGCCGTTCGGCAGGCGCAGGGCCTGCGGTTGTTGCGGATTGGCGAAATTGTGGACGTAGCACCAGTCCGGCGCGGGCTTGCGCGTGGCGGCGATGCGTTCCAGCGCGCGCTGAACGGCGCTATGCTTGCCGCTGCCCTTCGCGCCCATGGCATAGATGTTGTAGCCGGGCTCGCGCATCCTTGCGCCGAAGGCGAGCGCGCGCACCGCGCGCTCCTGTCCGGGAGGCGCGTCTGCGTCCGGCAACTCTGCCGTGGAGTGAAACGGCAGGCGAGCCGGATCGGTCTTCAGGCGGTATCTGTCCACCGCCAGGGGCCTGACCGCCATAACCCAACCCAATCGCCTGAGCCTTCAAGGGACTCAGGGCCTTTGCTTTAAAGATTGGGTAATTCTATCAACCGCGGCGGCGCGCGATATGCGTCGGCGCGGTAACCTGAAATTAAGGTAAACAGCCAGCCCAACGGAAATCGCACCATGCCTTCGAAGACACAGCCGCCCCGCGCCTGGCAACGTATGCTTAGCGGCCGCAGATTGGACCTGCTCGATCCCTCGCCGCTCGATATCGAGATCGAGGACATCGCGCATGGACTTGCCCGCGTGGCGCGCTGGAACGGGCAGACGAAAGGCGCACACGCCTTTTCGGTCGCGCAACATTGTTTACTCGTTGAGCGTGTGGTGAGCGAATTGATGCCGCGCGCGGACCGTTCGCTGAAACTGATGGCATTGTTGCACGACGCGCCGGAATACGTGGTCGGCGATCTCATCAGCCCGTTCAAGGCGGCGGTTGGGCTGGATTACAAGGATTTCGAACTAAGACTGCTTTCCGCAATTCATCTGCGTTTCGGATTGCCCGCGAAAACACCATCGGAAGTAGTGAAATTAATAAAGCGGGCGGATCATATTGCCGCATATTTCGAGGCAACTCAGCTTGCTGGTTTTGCGCGCGAGGAAGCGCGCAAGTTTTTCGGCTTTCCGCCCGGTGTTTTGCGCATACCGAGACTTCTACCGGTTGTAGCCGCCGATGCACAGGCGCAATTCCTGAACCGCTTCCGCCGCCTCGCCGTTTGAGATTTTTGCAGACGTGCTAACTTGCCCGAATCATCACAGGCCGCCGATGCCCAAAATCATCATCACGCCGCTTTCCGGGCTGGAAAAGACCATTCGCGATCACAACCCGTCACATGTCGTGACGTTGCTGTCGCCCGAACACATGATCGAAACGCCCGACGGGTTTCATCCCGAGCGGCACCTGAAGATCGGCATGAACGACATCGCGGACCCATCGCTGGGCAACGCGCCGCCGCACGACGACCACATCCAGACCCTTCTCGAATTCGGACGTATATGGGACGCCAGCTCACCGCTGGTGGTGCATTGCTGGGCCGGGATCAGCCGTTCGACAGCGGCTGCGTTCATCCTTGTGTGCGACCGGCTGGATCACGTGCGGGAAAACGAAATCGCAAAGGCACTTCGCCTTCGCGCGCCGCATGCCAATCCCAACCGGTTGATGGTGAGGTTGGCCGACGATGCGCTGGGCCGCGAGGGCCGCATGATCGAGGCGGTCGAGCGCATGGGACCGAGCACGATGGCCGACGAAGGCTCGCTGGTCCACTTCCCGCTCGCGTTCGGCATTACATGAAGCGCGCGGGCGCAGAGAACGCCGTCAGTATCGGACTGAGCGCGGCCATCGTTTCGGTCGCGGAAGAGCGGCCGCGCGTGCTTGTCGTGCATCGCTCCAACGAGACGATAGACTCCCTACCCTTCGGCCCCTTCGATCCTCTGCATCACCGCACGCTGGAAATCGGATTGAGAAGCTGGGTGGGCGAACAGACCTCGCTCGATCTGGGCTACGCCGAACAGCTCTACACCTTCGGGGACCGCGGGCGCCATGTGCTGAAATCCGGCGAAGAGCAGCGCGTGGTGTCGGTGGGGTATCTGGCGCTGACGCGCGGCGATCCCAGGACGCCGGACACGCAATGGCGCGAATGGTATCGCTTCTTCCCGTGGGAGGACTGGCGCGATGCGCGCCCGCGCGTGATCGGCGAAGTGATCGCGCCCGCGCTCAAGACATTCGCGAAGGCAGGCGGCAAGGCGGATGCGGACGCGAGACGCGATCGCGCGCGCATCTGTTTCGGCCTCGATGGCCTGCCGTGGGACGAAGAGAAGGTGCTGGAGCGCTACGAGCTTCTCTATGAAGCCGGTCTTATCGAGGAAGCCGTGCGCGACGGGCGCGCGACGAAATCGGATACGTCGATCCAGCTTGGTGCGCCCATGATGTTCGACCATCGCCGCATCCTGGCGACGGCCATCGCGCGGCTGCGCGGCAAGATGAAATACCGCCCCGTGGTGTTCGAATTGATGCCGCCGACATTCACGCTGCTGGAATTGCAGCGCACGGTGGAGGCGATTTCCGGCGTGCGCCTGCACAAACAGAACTTCCGCCGCCTGGTCGAAGATCAGGG
>CAZTCU010000088.1:0-9298 GCA_964612235.1 uncultured Rhizobium sp. | reverse complement strand
CGTTCGCAGGCGGCGTTACCGGTTTCGCTGTCGGAATTCTTCCCTCAAAAATTCGGCGCAGGATTCCCGGCGTCAGCATCGACAGCGGGTTCACGCTGATCTCGGGTTCGTCGGCGTCGCCGCTGACCGAATAGGTCGTGCCCAATATGCCCTCGCCTTCGCGCGAGGTGAGCACGTCGCCCAGAAGCGGAATGGCGCCGAGCACCGAATTGATTCCGTAAAGCGGGGCGAGCGTTCCGCGCAGACCGATCTCGTTTTTCGGGCGGTCCACGAAACCGTCGGCGCTGAAACCGATGGCGGGGCCGGAGGCGTGGGCCTGGCGGATGTTGAGAACGCCCTTCTTCGATTTGAACGGCACGGTCAGCTTGTCGATGGCGATGCCTTTCGAACCCATCAGGTCGATGAAGCCGATGAGCGAACCGGCCGCGAACAGGCGCGCGAGGAAGGGCTGGTGCAGGATGCGGAAATCCTGCGCGACCAGCGTGCCCTCGAAATCGGGATTGTCGCCCGCGACCGGTTCATCGCCGTTGCCGGGGAAATTGATCGTCGCGTCGAGCTTGCCGTCCTTGATGCTGTCGAGACCGAACAATCCGTGGATGAGTTCGCCGCCATTGGTCGTCTCGAGCGTGAGCTTGCGGCCTTTCGCGGTGGGTTCGAGCTTGCCGGTGACGGTGGCGCTCTTGCCCAGCAGGGCGTTGACGTCCAGCATCTTGAGGCGGTCTTCGTTGCCCGCGATGTCGAGCGCGAAGGGCGCCATCGAGATGCCGTCGCGCAACGCCAGCCGGTCGAGATGCACCGACACATGGAACGGGCCGTCGAATTTCTGTTCCTTCGGCGCTTCCTTGTTCGCGGGCTTGCTGCCGCGTTTGGCAAGGCCCGAACCGTCGAGCGATTTGCCCCTGATGACCACATCGACTGCGGAATTGGGACCGCGCGTGAGCGTCATCGCGAAATCGTTGGCGCTGCCGGATTTCACTTCCGGCAGGTCGAGGGCTGCCAGCGCGCCGGTTTCGTCGAAGCGCGCCTTGCCCTGAACGGAGAGCGATTTGCCGCTCATTTTCAGATCGGCGCTGGCGACTTTCTGGTTCGGACCGAAGGTGGCCAGGATGTTCGACGTGGCGGGTTTGCCCGCGGGCTTGTCGATGCCGATGAGATCGACGGCGACATGCGCCTTGGTGAGATCGAGCGTGAGATCGGCGGTGCGCAACTGGCCGCGATGACCGTTGAGGATCGCGGTGACGGCGATCGGGCCGGTGATCGTGTCGCCCAGGTCGATGCCGAGCGCGGTGCGGCCCGCCTGGTCGATGATCGCCTTGGCGTTGAGTTTGGTGGTGATGTCGTCCTGCGTCTTGAAGTCTTCGTTCCAGTCCAGCACGACGTTCTGGTTGGCGTAGACGGCATCGCCCGCGGCGTGCAGGTGATTGTTGTCGACGTCGAACGTCACGTCGCCGTTGGCGATGCGGGTGGTCTTGCCGAGCGCGATCTCGAAGCCGGTGACGTGGCCTTTCACGTCGACGCCGATATTGTCCACGGAGACGTCGCGCAACATCGGTACGGTGGTGGTGATGTCGATGGAGGCGGCACCTTTCGAATCCGCCGGCGCAATGCCGAACCGCGTGGGATAGCCAAGCGGCTTCATGTCGATCAGCGCCATGAGTTCCGGCATCTGGCCGTCGGCGTGGACGGTGAATTTGCCGAGCGCGACGGGTGCGGCGATGGCGCTGATGACGCCCTTGCCGTTGCTGATCGTGATGTTGCCGATCCTGCCGGATGCGATGTCGGCGGTGAACGTGTCGCCGGTCATCCGTCCGGTGCCGCTCACTTCGGTGGCGGGCGACAGCCCGGGAATGTAGGTGCCGGTGACGTTCGTGAACGGAAACGAGATGTCGAGCGCGCTTTCGGGGAGCGCCGGCGCATCGAGCGCGCCGGCGGGGATATGCACCTCGATGACGATGGGGCCGACACGGCCCGCCGAAATGCTGTCCCTGATCCAGTCATGCGCGCCGGAGCCGAGCGTTGCGGGCCAGTAATTCAACGCTTCGCGCACGCCGATCGCGTCGATGCGGCCCGACAGGTCGATGGCGGGCGAGGCGTCGCCGAACACGGTCTTGCCCGCCATGTCGAGAACGAGATTGTGGCCCCGAATGGAAAATTGCTTGAGATCGGCTTCGCCGGTGGCGGGAATGTAGCCGCCTTCGACCTTCACCTCCGTCAGGCGCATCACATGCGGGAAGATGCCGGGCATGTCGACGGCGACGTTATCGATATCGGCGTCGAGCGTGGCGCTCGTCAGGTTGTCGTTGGTGTCATAGGCGAGCTGGCCCGAACCGGTGAGATGCAGGTTCACCTGTCCGCCGCCCGCCGTTGCGTCGTCGAGCGTGACGCGGCCCGTGTTGGCATCGTAGGTGCCGGTGGCGCGGATGGTGCCGAGCGCGAGCAATCCGCCTTTGGGGCCGAAGCCTTCGAGACCGCCCTGCCCCGCCGACTGGAATCTCACCGTCGAGAGCCGGTTGCCGCTGAACACGACATCGGCGGAGAGATCGACGTTCACGGCCGCGACCTTGAGCGCGCTGAACACCTTCGCGTTGCGGCCGAGCGCTGCGAGATTCAATCCGGTGAGCGCGAAATGTCCGGTGGACGGCGCGTTGTTCGGCGGGATGGTGATGTTGGCGGCGATGTGCGCTTCCTTGCCGCTCACCTCTATTGCCGCATCCACCGACGCCGCGATGCTGTCCCTCGCGGAGGACACGCGCATGTTGGCGCGCGGCGAGACGATGAAGAGGCCCGAGGTCTCGTCGTAGAATGCGAGCCGTGCGTCCTGCACCGCGAAGGATTGCAAGGTGGTGGCGCTGCCGCTGTTGGCGTCGATCGCTTCCTTGATCTTCTTCAACAGGTCGGGCTGGTCCTTGTCGTTGGATACGCCGAGGCGCAACGCGCCCTCGCGTGTGCGCACGAGCGTGAGCTGCACGCCGACCAGCGTGATGCGCTGCACTTCCAGGGTACCCGACATCAGTGCGGACGACGCGAGCCCGAGGTCGGCGCGCGGGGCCTGGGCGATGATGCGGCCGCTTTTGTCGTAGACGCGCGCGCCCAGCACGATGAGATCGACGCGGCCATCGGCGGGCGACCAGCCGAGCGAGGCGGAGTCGAATTTCACCGCGATGCCGGGCAGCGCTTCGGCGACCGCCTGCGACAACCTGTCCGAGAATGGCGAGAGCGAAACGGGGCCCATCCAGAGCCTTAAGCCCGCGCCGACGATGAAGAAGATCACCGCTGCCACCAGGCCGACCGCGATCAATCCGGCGTGCCGGGCGCGGAATCGCTTCAGATCGGCCAGCTTCAAGGGGTGCGTACTCCGTCCCGTGACATTAGGCGAAAACCGGCCGGATGGGGCCAAACTCATGCCCCGCCACGCCCCCCGTTCGCTCGCGAATCGGGGGTGGCCGCCTATCCCCTATTGTTAAAAATAGGTAAACGCCGCAAAGTGATAACCCCCGTCTTCCACCCATGAAGGGCTGTCATGGATCTGAAGCCAGGCGACAAGGCGCCCGCGTTCAAATTGGCTACCGATTCAGGCGGCACTGTGACCTCCGCTAGCCTGAAAGGGCAGCCTTACGTCCTCTACTTCTATCCCAAGGACGACACTACGGGCTGCACCAAAGAAGCCATCGAGTTCTCTCTCGCCAAGAGAAAATTCGACGCACTCGGAGTTCCGGTTATCGGAGTGTCGAAGGATTCGACACAATCGCACGACAAATTCAAAACCAAACATAAACTCAAGATTACATTGGGTTCCGACCCCGAAACGGAACTCGCGCATGCCTATGGCGTGTGGGTGCAAAAGAGCTTGTACGGCCGAAAGTATATGGGTATGGACCGAGCTACCTTTCTCGTCGACGCCAAAGGCGTCATCCGGGAGATTTGGCGGAAGGTCAAAGTCCCGGGACATGTGGAGGCCGTGCTCGCCGCGGCCAAGGCATTGTAAAGGCCGAATTCTCCATCGGTCGCGATCCCCCTGGTTCGTAACAAAGGGGCCAAGAAGGATAAGACGTCAGCGTAATGCCGGATTTAGGGGCGGGTACGGATCGTGCCCAAAAGAACGAGACGGCGCGTAACGGCCAGATCGTTCAACATGGGAATCTTGCAGCAGTGCATCCGCTTGCCGAGCGGGTGTGGCACTGGCTGCACGCGGTTTTCCCAGAGCGCCAGATCTACATCCGCAGCGACGGCCGCGTTCAGTTCTTCACCTTCAGTTCCTCCTTGCAGGCCACACTTGCGGGCCTCGTTCTGATCTTCCTCGGCTGGGTGGCGTTTGCGAGCGTCAACGTGATCTTCAAGGATCACATCATCGCCGCGAAAGACCGCCGCTATCAGACGATGCAGGCGCAATATGAAAACCGCGTCGCCGATCTTCAGCTTTCCTACGACGAATTGAACGGCGCGCTTGTCGCCGCCGGAGATCGTTTCAAGGCGACGGCGGACGAACTCGAGGCAAAGCAGAATTCGCTGGCGCGTCTTGTCGGCCAGAAGAAGGCGATCGACACCGCGCTTGTCGGATTGCGCCATGCGGCGAGCGATGCGCCCAGACGCGCGGGATCGAACACGTCGAGCGACAGCATCGACGGTTTTATATTCCCCGTGCCGCAATCGGCGCCCGCGAACGGTTCGGAGCTTTCGGTGCTGCCGCAACCGGCCGCGCCGCAGCCGCGCACCGCCAAACCCACTCACGCCGGATTCGGCGACATGGCGGCGTCGATCTATGACCGCGTGAGGGCGCTGTTCCCGACGAAGAAGAACGCGCGCGCCGCCAAGATCGCAAATCATCCGGCGCTGCGCGTGCTCGACGAGCAGACCGCGCGGCTCGAAGCGTTGAACAAGAAGGAAGACGCACTCGTCGCCGCGGCGGATGCCGCCATCACCGAACGCACGAAGAGCGTGGAGCGCGTGATGCGGTTGGCGGGCGTCAATCCGCAGACCATGCAGAAGCGCGCGGCGCGCGCGGGCGGCGGGGATGTGGGCGGACCTCTTTTGCCGCTGTCCGAAATGCCGCTCGACGGCATCCGCGATGCGGCGTTCCGCCATGAATTCTTCGATGCGAGCGCGGCGCTGACCGAACTCAAATCCCTGTTCTCGGCGATGGTGCACATTCCGCTCGCGGGGCCGATCGCGGGGCCCGGCGTGGAGCTGACCAGCGATTTCGGCGCACGCGTCGATCCGTTCACGGGACATGCGGCGTTTCACGCGGGGCTGGATTTCGGCGGCCCGTGGGGCGCGAAAGTCCATGCGACGGCACCCGGTACGGTTGTTCGCGCCGGACCGGACGGGGCTTACGGCAATATGGTGGAAATCGACCATGGCATGGGCGTGAGAACGCGCTATGGTCACCTCTCCGCCGTACTCGTGCGCAGGGGCGCACATATCGGACGGGGCGATGCGGTGGGCCGGCTCGGCTCCACCGGGCGCAGCACGGGACCGCACGTGCATTACGAAGTCTGGTTGGATAACCGCGTACGGGATCCCGCCAAGTTCCTGGAGGCTGGCCGTCATGTTCTCGAGTAAGAAGGAAGAAACCCCAATGGCAACGATCACACCGACATCGCCCGCGCCTGTTTCTTCAGCCGCGGTACCACCGAAAAAACCTGGCGTGCGCAACGGCGCGCCATCCATCATCAGTTCGGATCTCACCGTCACCGGCACGCTTTCGTCCGCCGGCGACATGCAGATCGACGGCAACATCGACGGCGACGTGCGCTGCGCCAACCTCGTGGTCGGCGAAAGCGCCACCGTGAAGGGCGAGATCGTGGCCGAGGAAGTGGTCGTGCGCGGCCGCGTCGAAGGCTCCATCCGCGCGCGCAAGGTTCAGCTTTGCGCCACCTGCAAGGTCGAGGGCAACATCCTGCACGAGACCTTCGCGGTCGAAAGCGGCGCGCTGTTCGAAGGCAATTGCCGCCATTCCGACAATCCGCTCAGCGACGAAACGGCGCCGAAGATGGCCTCGTTCCAGCGCAAGCCCGCCGGCAGCACCAACATCCCGGCTGATGTGGCCGCGAAGATCGAGGAACGCGCTTCGGCGGCGTATCCTTCGGCCAACTAATCGAAGCTTCTCCCTCTCCTATCCGGAGAGGGAGAATTTTCATTCCTCCGTTTTCCGCGAAGGCGGCAGCGGGACGAAGATACTCGTCCGGCGCACATAATCGGTGTAGCCCGGCTTTCGCTCGCCAATCGTATCTTCCATGAGCCCTGCTCCCGAATAATGGAGCAGCAGCGCGCTCATCACGATGGGCGACAGGATCGTCCACCACGGACCGCCTGCGGCCAGACCGATCAGGAAAAAGCCCCACCACATTGTGAAGTCGCCAAAGTAATTCGGATGGCGTGACCACGACCAGAGCCCACTATCGAGCACATGGCCTTTGTTGCGCGGGTCGTTGCGGAAGCGGGTCAGTTGGGCATCGGCTATCGCTTCTATCGTTATCCCGGCGGCGGCCAACGCGATGCCCAGATAGTCCAGCCAGTTGAGGTTCGACGGCCGCGCGAGTGCGGACTGCAACGGCCATGAGATGATCCAGGCAAGTAAAGCCTGAAGCCAAAATATCCAGAACAGGCTAGTCACGGGAAAATTGGGACCGCGTTTGCGGCGGATTTCGGCGTAGCGATAGTCTTCGTGCCCGAGGCGACGCCAGCGCGCCAGCACATGCCCGCCCAGGCGTATCGCCCAAGCACAGATCAGGACGAGCACAATAGGGCTTCGCAACCCGCCGACGGCGCCTGCGAAAACGCAATAGATGGCCACGATGGCGAAAACGGGAGCCCAGGCGATGTCTATGATGCTCACATCCCGCAACCGGAAACTGAGCGGCCACAGCGCCGTCATCAGCGCGAAGGTGAGAAGGAACGTGGGCAGCAGATGGGGCATGTCACACTTCTTACGAAAGCGCCGGGCAGGCGGATCATCCGCCAGCGTAACCTTTCCGGCGGCTGACGCGTATAAGGCGACGAGACCTCCAAAAAGCAAAGCGGCCCCAGGGCCGGTTCCGCGCCGCGCGATAGTCCCTGACGGGGTTATGCGCGTGGATCGGGTTGCTTTTCGGGGTTAGACTGACCATCTGGGAGTAAAGACATGACAACCTATCGCAAAACCCCCGAAGCCGTCGCCGCGCTGACGCCGGAGCAATTCCGCGTGACCCAGCAATCGGGCACCGAACGGCCGGGCACCGGCGAATATCTCGCCAACAAGAAGCCCGGCATCTATGTGGATGTCGTGTCGGGCGAGCCTTTGTTCGCATCGTCGGACAAGTTCGAATCCGGCTGCGGCTGGCCGAGCTTCACCAAGCCCATCGAGCCCGCGAACATCAATTCGTTGCGCGACAACTCCCTTGGCATGGTGCGCATCGAAGTGCGCTCGAAGCACGGCGACAGCCATCTGGGCCATGTGTTCGATGACGGTCCGGCGGATCGCGGCGGGCTTCGCTATTGCATCAATTCCGCCTCGCTCAAATTCATTCCGCGCGAGGAGATGGAGGCCAAGGGTTACGGAGCCTATATCGACCAGGTGGAGGATATCTGATGGCAAACGAACGCGCAGTACTGGCGGGCGGCTGCTTCTGGGGGATGCAGGATCTGATCCGCCGTTTCCCCGGCGTGGTCTCGACGCGAGTGGGTTACACCGGCGGCGAAGTGCCCAACGCGACCTATCGCAATCACGGCGGCCACGCCGAGGCGATAGAGATCGTGTTCGATCCGGCGAAGACGAGTTTCCGCACGCTGCTGGAATTCTTCTTCCAGATCCACGATCCGACGACGGTAAACCGCCAGGGCAACGACATCGGCACCAGCTATCGCTCGGCGATCTTCTATACGAGCGACGAACAGCGGAAGATCGCCGAAGATACCATCGCCGACGTCAACGCATCGGGACTGTGGCCCGGCAAGGCGGTGACGGAAGTGGTGCCCGCAAGCGACTTCTGGGAAGCCGAGCCGGAGCATCAGGATTATCTGGAGCGCATCCCGAACGGCTACACCTGCCACTTCGTGCGGCCGGGATGGAAATTGCCGCGCAGGTCGGACGCAGCCTGAGAGCGGCGCACGCGCGCTGAAAGCAAAAGGGCGGCCCGCAAAGGCTGCCCTTTTCTTTTGGCCAAAGCCTTAGCTTCCGACGGGGACGTAGGCCTGCGAGCTGTATGTCATGTCGAATGTCCGAATAAACGGGATCGAGTAGGTCTGCACATAACTGGCCTGGATATGGCCGGTCTGGATGCTGTTGATCGTTTCTTTGGTGTAGGTGACGCTCGCATTCGACAGGCCGAATTCGGACAGGCGCGCGTTGATCGCATTGGAGATCGCCGTCTGGTCGGCGGACGAATCGACGGACGCTATCCGCACCGCGTCGTTGACGGCCCAATCGAGAGACGCAGTGTTGAACAGCATGATGCCGAAATAGGCGATCACCATCACGAACACGATGAACACGTTCGCGATGATAGCGAATTCGACCGCCGCAGCACCCCGTTCATCGCCCCAAAAAGGCCGCCGCGCCATGTCAATTCACCTGAACGGTTTGCGTGGTGGTCTTGCTGAAATGAATGATCGAGCCGCCGAGTGTGCCGGTTGCCGTCGCCGTGAAAAAACCCGACGGCAGCGATCCGCTGGAGCAAGTCGACGTGCATGCAACAACGCTGGAACCGCACTTGCATATCTTCGACGTACTCATCGCGGCGTCGGCGGGTTGCGACGACCATGTGCTCATACCGACGCTCTTTGCGACGGTCAGATCGGCGCCCCCGTTCATGGCATATTGCACCGAAGCGCGAACGGCGCTTTCCATGTTCATCGCCCCCACAGCCGCGATACCGACGTCGGTCATCAAGATCGCGATGATCGCCAGAACGGGCGCGATGAAGGCAAATTCGATCGCGGCGAGGCCCCTCGCGTCTCGTATGAATTGCCTGGTCGTGCGAATGCTCACGGTCTTATTCCACCAATCTGACGGAGCCGGCGACGTTGATCGTCTTCATGCCCGTCGTCGAGCAATCGTTCCTGAATGTCGACGAGCCGGTGTAGTAGATCGTATCGGCCACGACCTGCATGCATCCGCCTGCGCCGCTGAAATTGCCGAGCAGATCGAGTTCCTGGCTGGGGAAATAGATCGCGCCCGTCATGAGGGACGTCGCATCGCCGTTGATCGTCTGCTTTGCGTTGGCCATCGTTCGGTCGCCAAAGAACAGAATGCCCGCATAGGTGCCGGTTGTTGCAGCGGAGATGTTGATTTTCGCGCTTCCGTTCAACTGCAAGGTCGCGC
>CAZTCU010000087.1:5962-9307 GCA_964612235.1 uncultured Rhizobium sp. | reverse complement strand
ATGATGGTCGCGATGAACCCGCAGACCTGGGACAAGGATGTCGCTTCCATCGATGCGGGCGGCTATCTGTTCTACGATTCCACCAAGCCTCTGCCGCCGTCGAAATTCCGCGAGGACGTGAACGTCATCGGCGTGCCGCTGACCGAGATCACCAACCGTACCTATACCGATCCGCGCCAGCGGCAGCTGTTCAAGAACATCATCTATATCGGCGCGCTGGCATCGCTTCTCGGCATAGATCCGAAAGTGGTTGAAGGGTTGCTCGGCGAGCAATTCAAGAAGAAGCCGGAATTGATCGCTTCCAACGTAAAGGCGTTCCGGCTGGGGTTCGACTATGCGGCGGCCAATCTGGCGGGCGCCTGCGGGTTGAAGGTCGAACATGCGGACAGCGTGGGCGATCGCATCTTCATCGCGGGCAACGACGCGGCGGGATTGGGCGCCGTCTATGGCGGGGCCACGGTATGCGCGTGGTATCCCATCACGCCGTCGACGTCGGTGGCCGAGGCGTTCACCAAGCATTGCAAGGCCCTTCGCGTCGATTCCGAAACGAAGAAGAACAACTACGCCATCGTGCAAGCGGAAGACGAGATCGCGGCCATCGGCATGGTGATCGGGGCGGGCTGGAACGGCGCGCGCGCCTTCACCGCAACGAGCGGACCGGGCATCTCATTGATGCAGGAGTTTTTTGGCCTTTCCTACTTTGCCGAAATTCCTTCGGTGATCTTCGATATCCAGCGCGGCGGACCCTCGACCGGTATGCCCACGCGCACACAACAGTCGGACATTCTGACGGCGGCCTATGCCAGCCATGGCGATACCAAGCACGTTCTGCTGATGCCGAAAGACCCGAACGAGTCGTTTCATTTTGCCGCCGAGGCGTTCGACCTGGCCGAACGGCTGCAAACGCCGGTGTTCGTGATGATGGATCTCGATATCGGCATGAACGACTGGCTGTGCGAACCGCTGACCTGGGACGACACGGAACGTTATGACCGCGGCAAGGTGATGTCCTTCGACGATCTGGAGAGTGGCAAGACGTTTGGGCGCTATCTGGACGTGGACGGCGACGCCATTCCCTATCGCAGCCTGCCCGGCACGCATCCGACGCGCGGCGCCTTCTTCACCCGCGGGACGAGCCGTGACCGGTATGCAAAGTACAGTGAAGAAGGCTCGGTCTATGTCGACAACATGCAGCGGCTGTTGCGCAAATTCGAGACGGCAAAGTCGCTGGTGCCCGCGCCCGTTCGCAAAGATGCGAAGGTCGGGACGCGGCATGGCGTGATCTTCTATGGCTCGACCACGGTTGCGATGGAAGAAGCGCTCGCCGCACTTGAAGCGCAAGGGCTTTACCTCGACACGCTTCGGGTGCGCGCCTTCCCGTTCTCCGAAGAGGTGGTCGACTTCATCAATGCGCACGATCAGGTGTTCGTTGTGGAGCAGAACCGCGATGCGCAACTCCTGAAGCTGATCGTCAACGAATGCGCGCTCGATCCGGCGCGGTTCATTTCCATTCTGCATTACGACGGCACGCCGATCACCGCGCGGTTCATCACGGCCGCGATTGCCGAACGCATGAACATCGCCACGCGCAAAGAGGCCGCAGAATGACCTACATCGCAAAACCGAAGCTGCATCATCCGAGCCTTGTGCCGAACAAGCTGGGGTTCACGCATCGCGATTACGAAGGCTCGATCTCGACCTTGTGCGCGGGCTGCGGGCACGATTCGATCAGCGCCTCGCTGATTCAGGCCTGTTACGAGCTTTCCATCGAGCCGCATCGGGTGGCGAAGCTTTCCGGCATCGGTTGCTCGTCGAAGACGCCGGACTATTTCCTCGGCAACAGCCACGGCTTCAATTCGGTGCATGGGCGCATGCCGAGCGTGCTGACGGGCGCCAATCTCGCCAACAAAGACCTTATCTATCTGGGCGTTTCGGGCGACGGCGATTCGGCCTCCATCGGATTGGGGCAGTTCGCGCATTGCGTTCGGCGCGGCGTGAACATGGTCTATATCTGCGAGAACAACGGCGTATACGGTCTGACCAAGGGGCAATTCTCGGCCACAGCCGATAAAGGCTCCAAGAGCAAGGCCGGTGGATTCAATTCGGATTCGCCGATCGATCTGGTGAGCCTCGCACTGGTTCTGGGCGCGAGTTTTGTGGCGCGCAGCTTTTCCGGCGACAAGAAGCAACTGGTGCCATTGTTAAAAGCGGCGATTTCGCACCGTGGCTCTGCCGTGATCGATGTCGTTAGCCCGTGCGTGCAGTTCAACAATCATCCGGGATCGACAAAATCCTATGATTTCGTGCGCGCGCACAACGAGGCGGTGAACCGGCTCGACTTCATGCCGCCCAAGGCGGAAATCACCGTCGACCATGAGCCGGGAACTGTGGAAGTGGTGACGCAGCATGACGGATCGGTGATCAAGCTGGCGAAGCTGCACCCCGATTACGATCCCAACAACCGCGCGGCAGCGTTGGCTTATTTGCAGGAGCGGGAAAAGGCGGGCGAGGTGGTGACCGGCCTGCTTTATGTCGATCCGGCTGCTGAGGATTTGCACGCCAATCTGAATACGGTAGATACGCCGCTGAACCGGTTGGGCGAGAAAGAGCTTTGCCCAGGTTCGGCGAAACTCGCGGACATCAACGCCGCCTACCGATAGGATTTTCCATGACCTCGAAGCTTTTCGACATCAGCGGCAAGACGGCGCTGGTAACCGGCGGATCGCGCGGCATCGGCTTGATGATCGCGCGCGGGTTCGTGGAGAACGGGGTGAAGGTCTACATCTCCTCGCGCAAGGCGGATGCCTGCGCGCGCGCGGCGGAGGAGCTTTCGAAATTCGGCACCTGCATTCCCGTGGCGCACGATCTGGGGAAGATGGACGAAGTGAAGGCGTTGGCCGACGACATCAAGTCGCGCGAAACCAAGCTCGATTTCCTGATCAACAATGCAGGAGCTGCCTGGGCCGAACCTTTGGAGAAATACTCCGAAGAAGGCTGGGACAAGCTGATGAACGTCAATCTGAAGGCGATCTTCTTTTTGACGCAGGGATTGCTGCCGCTGTTGAAGGCGGCGGCGAGCAAGGACGATCCGGCGCGGGTGGTGAACATCGGCTCTATTGACGGCATCTTGCAGCCGTTTCTGGAATCTTATGCCTATTCGGCGAGCAAGGCTGCGGTACATCACCTGACGCACAACCTCGCCAAGCATCTGGCGCGCGAGAACATCAACGTGAACGCGATCGCGCCGGGGCCGTTCGAAACCAAGATGCTCGCGCCGGTTCTGGCGACCGGGCGCAAGATGATCGAATCCTCCGTGCCGCGCGGACGCATTGGCGAAGACGACGA
>CAZTCU010000087.1:0-5862 GCA_964612235.1 uncultured Rhizobium sp. | reverse complement strand
TTCATGGACGCCATTCGCGGCGAGGAATTCACCGACGCGGTGGCGGAGAAATTTGGGATCGATCTTTCGGACCGGCCGACCATGATCACCGTGCGCGGAACAAGCCGGGCGCAGGACGGACAGATCCACACCGACAGCACGACCAAGCTCATCACCGTTCTGATCTACATGAACGGCAAATGGGAATGCCCGCAGGGGCGTTTGCGGTTGCTGCGGTCGCCGACCGATCTGAACGATGTGATCGCGGAAGTACCGCCGGATGAAGGCACGCTTCTGGTATTCAAGAACCAGCCCAATGCCTGGCACGGTTTCGAGGCGTTCGAAGGGCCGCGGCGGGTGATCCAGTTGAACTGGGTGACCGACAAGGGCGTGGTGTGGCGCGAACAGACGCGCCACAAGGTGAGCGCGTTCTTCAAGCGGTTGCGCGCCTAATACTCGTGCCAGACGCCCGCGTGGTCGCGGATGCGGTGGCGGCCGTTTTCCAATGCAACCACATCGTCCGAATTGAGCGGCACCTTGGCGTGACCGCCGGGGATATCGAGCACATAGGTCGGCATCGCGATACCGGAAAGGCGCGCGCGCAATTCCCGCATCACGCGCTGGCCCTGCGCGATGGTTACGCGGAAATGCGAGGTGCCGGGCGCAAGATCGGGGTGGTGCAGGTAGTAAGGCTTGATGCGGTTTTCGACGAAGGTCCGCATCAGGCCTTCGAGGGCTTCGACATTGTCGTTGACGCCGTTCAGCAGCACGCTTTGGCTCACCATCGGGATGCCGGCGTCTACCAGTCTGGCGATTGCTATTCGTGCAGCTTCGCCGAATTCGCCCGCGTGGTTGGCGTGGAGGGCCACATGGGTCGTCAGGTTCTTCGCTTTGAGGACGGAAACGAATTCATCCGTCACCCGCGGCGGATCGACGACGGGGACGCGGGTGTGCCAGCGCGCTATCTTCACATGCGGGATGGCGGCGAGGCGTTGGGTGATTTCCTCCGCGCGGCGCGGCGAGAGGATGAACGGATCGCCACCCGTCAGGATCACTTCCCAGATTTCGTCGTGGTCCGCGATATAGGCGAAAGCGCGATCCATCGCTTCGGTTGAGAGCGTGGCGTCGCCCAGTATTTCGCGACGGAAGCAGAAGCGGCAATAGACGGGGCATACGCTCACCGGCTTGAACAGCACGCGATCCTTGTGCCGATGGACAATACCTTCGACGGGAGAATGTGCGTTGTCGCCGATGGGATCGGCACGCTCTTCGGGGAGTGTGAGAAGTTCGGCATCGCTGGGGAGGAACTGGCGCGCCAATGGCTCGCCTTCGTTTGCGAGCAATTCCGCGATGGTGGACGACACGGCAACGGCATAGCGGGCGGCAACCGGCGCGAGGCTTTGTTTCGCGGCGGTCGGGATCAGGCCGTTGGTGACGAGATCGTCGAGGTTCATGCCTTCGCTTTAGCAGCGTGCATGTTGGGAAGAAAGACGGTCAAAAGCCCGAGCAGCGGCAGGAAGGAACACAAGCGATAGACATAATCGATGCTTGTCAGGTCGGCGATATAACCCAAAACCGCAGCACCCAATCCGCCCATGCCGAAGGAAAAGCCATAAAACATGCCCGAAACCATGCCCACTTTGCCCGGCATGAGTTCCTGGCCGTAAACCACGATGGTGGAAAAGGCCGATGCCAGGATGACGCCGATGACGACGCTGAGCACGCTTGTCCAGAACAGGTTGGCGTCCGGCAGCATCAGCGTGAACGGCAGCGGACCCAGGATAGAGAGCCAGATCACATATTTGCGCCCGAAGCGGTCGCCCAGCGGACCGCCGGCAATCGTTCCCGCAGCCACCGCAGCAAGGAACAGGAACAGGTGAATCTGCGAGGTTTGCACCGAGACGTGGAATTTGTGGATCAGATAAAAGGTGTAATAGCTGGTGATGCTGGCGAGATAGAAATATTTGGAGAAGATCAGCAGCAGCAGGATCGCCACCGAAGCGACGACTCTCTTCTGCGACAGCCCCGTTTCCACGACCGAACGCGCATGATGCATACGCTTGAGACCGTGGTGCTTGTACCAGCCGCCGACATTCCAAAGGATGACGATCGCGATCAGCGCCAAGAGCGAATAGAGCGCGACGCTGTGCTGGCCGTAGCTCGCCACGATGGCCGCAGCCGTCAACGGGCCGAGCGCCGAACCGATATTGCCGCCGACTTGAAACAGCGATTGCGCGAGACCGTGACGTCCGCCCGATGCCATGCGCGCGACACGCGAGGATTCGGGGTGAAACGTCGAAGATCCGACGCCCACGAACGCGGCCGCCAGAAGCACTATGGCGTAATCCCAGGCGATGGAGAGAACGAGCAGGCCGATCAGGGTCGACACCATTCCCGCCGCCAGCGAATAGGGCATCGGGCGGCGATCGGAATAGAGGCCCACTAGCGGCTGCAGCAGCGATGCCGTGCATTGGAAGATCAGCGTGACCAGACCGATTTGCGCGAAGTTGAGATGAAACGCCGTTTTCAACGTGGGATAGATGGCGGGCAGAAGCGCCTGCATCATGTCGTTGAGCAGGTGGCAGAACGATACCGCGAACAGGATCACGAAGGTGGTCGTTTCGGGCGCGGGGGCTTTGACGGAAACGGTCTGGTTCATGGGATTTGCTTAGCGGGACCTTCCCCCGCCGCCAACCGGTCAAACGACATTGCAGTCATGCAAGGGGCGTCCAGAGCACATCGTCGAGCTTTCTGGCGCCGGTCGCCAGCATCACGACGCGGTCGAAGCCCAGCGCCACGCCGCTGGCGGGCGGCATGTGGCCGAGAGCAGCAAGGAAATCCTCGTCCAGCGGATAGCGTTCGCCGTAAACACGTTGCTTTTCATCCATTTCGGCGGCGAAGCGGCGGCGTTGTTCGCTCGCATCGGTCAATTCGCCGAAACCGTTCGCGAGTTCCACGCCGCAGGCATAAACCTCGAAGCGTTCGGCCACGCGCGCATCGCGCGCGGTTGCACGGGCCAAAGCCGCTTCGCAGCGCGGATATTCGTAAAGCACGGTCGGCTTGCCGCGACCGAGTTTGGGTTCGATGCGGGCGACCAGCAATTTGCTGAAAATATCGGCCCAAGTGTCGTCTTCGGCCACGTCCATGCCGCTGCGTTGGGCCTTGCGCGAAAGACGATCCCGGTCGCCCTCGCCTTCCGGCGACAGAGTGGCGAGCAGGTCAATTCCCGCGTGGATCGTGAAAGCTTGCGCGACGGTGAGGCGTTCGGCATTCGCGCGCGGATCGCATTCTGTATCGCGGAATGAGAATGTCCTGATGCCGGTCGTATCGGCGGCGAGGCGGATCAGCGTGAGCGTGTCTTCGATCACCGTCTCGTAAGGCTCGCGCGCGCGATACCATTCCAACATGGTGAATTCGGGTGCGTGCAGGCGTGTGCGCTCGCGGTTCCGGAAGACGCGGGCGAAATCGAAGATGCGGGTTTCGCCGGCGGCGAGCAATTTCTTTGCGGCGAATTCGGGTGAGGTGTGAAGGTAAAGGGGATGGGAAACCCCGCCCGTCTCGACCAGGCGGGTCTCGAAGGCGTGCAGGTGGGCCTCGTTTCCTGGGGAAACGACCAGCGCCCCGCATTCGACCTCGGTGAAACCTTCTGCCTCGAAATGGCCACGAAAGGCGGTTTTCATGCGATTGCGCTGTAGCAGCGCGGGCCGCCGGTCCGCATGGACCTGGGGGCTCCAGAAGGGGGAGGTCTCGCCGTCTTGGGCCTGCTTGGACATGGGCTGTTCGCCTGCTATGACCCCTGCCGTTTCAGGGTAGAGGTGGCCTTTGGTTTCCGTCATTGCAAGCAATATCCGCAAAGGGCATGTCGTGGAGAAGGACGGCAAGCTTTATGTCGTTCTGACCGCGGAGAACATCCATCCCGGCAAGGGCACGCCGGTGACGCAGCTCGAAATGCGCCGCATCTCGGACGGTGTGAAGGTCAACGAGCGCTACAAGACGACCGACACCCTGGAAAAGGCGTTCATCGAGGAGCGCACGCAGAACTTCCTCTATCAGGACGGCGAACACTACGTCTTCATGGACCCGGAGACGTTCGACCAGGTTCACGTCGGTGCGGACGTGATCGGCGACATGGCGCCCTACCTGCAGGAAAACATGGAAGTCCGTCTGTCGCAGTACAACGGCCTTCCGATCTCCATCGTGTTGCCGGCGCGGGTGACGCTGGAAGTCACGGACACCGAACCGGTCATCAAAGGGCAGACCGCATCGGGCTCGTTCAAGCCCGCGATGCTCTCCAACGGCGTTCGCACCATGGTGCCGACGCATATCGTGACCGGCACGAAGATCGTCGTTCTCACCGAAGACGGCTCCTACGTCGAACGGGCGAAGGAGTAAGCAAACGGAGGCTCGAATGTCACTGATGCGGATTGCGATTGTGTTGGGCATTGCACTCGCCCTTTCGGGATGCGTAGCGGGACGAGCCAAGGACACGCAGCTTTATCGGCAAAGCGTGCTGCATTCGCCCGTCTATAGCATGGGCTACAACGACGGCTGCTCGGTGGCGAATTACAATTGGCAGCGCCAGCAATCGGCGCGCGACAAGAAGAGTTTCGACACCGATTCCGACTATCGCGAAGGCTGGCTGGCCGGCACCACCAACTGCAAAGATGTGGTGTTCATGGTCAACACCGGAAAGCCGAACGATCATCTGAACGGGTTGTTCTAGTTCTTACCTCCCCCTTGTGGGGAGGTCGAAATTCTTGAAGCGCAGCGAAAAGAATTTCGGGTGGGGGGCCGCGCTTTGTGACCGGCACCGCCCCCACCCGAAAAACGCTTCGCATTTTTCGACCTCCCCACAAGGGGGAGGTAAGAGTGTTTACGCCGCGTAACCCAACACAGCCTTCACTTCGAGGAATTCTTCGAAGCCGAATTCGCCCCATTCGCGGCCTGTGCCCGATTGCTTGTAACCGCCGAACGGTGCGTTGAGATCGACGCCCGCGCCATTCAGATGCACGTTGCCGGTGCGAAGCTGCGAGGCGACTTTGCGCGCGTGGTTGATGTCGCCCGACTGGACATAGCCGGAAAGGCCATAAACCGTGTCGTTCGCCATCTTGATGGCTTCTTCCTCGGTGTTGTAGGGGAGGATCGCCAAAACCGGCCCGAAGATTTCCTCGCGCGCGATGGTCATGTCGTTCGTCACGTTCGCGAAGATCGTGGGACGCACATAGTAACCGCGGTTGAGACCTTCGGGACGGCCAAGACCGCCGGTGACGAGCGTTGCGCCTTCCTCGATGCCCTTCTGAATGAGGCCCTGGATCTTGTTGTACTGCGTCTCGCTGACGACGGGCCCCATGGTGGTGCCTTCGGCAAACGGATCGCCGACCTTCACCTTTTCAGCCGTTGCTTTGGCGATCTGCGCTGCCTGATCGTGCTTGGCCTTCGGCACGAACATGCGGCTCGGCGCATTACAGGACTGACCGGTGTTGGTCATCATGGTCATCACACCGCCGACGACAGCTTTCTGCAGATCGGCGTCGTCGAGGACGATGTTGGCGGATTTGCCGCCCAGTTCCTGCGCCACGCGCTTGACCGTGTCGGCACTTGCCTTTGCCACCGCGATACCGGCGCGCGTCGAACCGGTGAACGACATCATGTCGATGCCGGGATGAGACGACATCGCCTCGCCCACGCCCGGGCCATCGCCATTGACCAGATTGAACACGCCCGCGGGCACGCCCGCCTCATGCAACACCTGCGCGAATAGCAGCCCGCTCATCGGCGCGACTTCGGAGGGTTTGAGGATCATGGTGCAGCCCGCGGCGAGTGCGGGCGCGACCTTGCAAGTGATCTGTTTGATCACGCCTTGGAACTGGCCGATCAACCAGA
>CAZTCU010000086.1:3504-9398 GCA_964612235.1 uncultured Rhizobium sp. | reverse complement strand
TTTAACGCCCATTAAGCGTCGTCCTTTTTGGGGGAACATCGGGATGTTGCGTTGGCGGAAGAATGCCTTCTTGGGGGGCACGGCAGCACTCTGTGCGATTTGTGCCGTATCGGTTGCATCCGCCGCGGATACCGTCGACCCGTTTGCCCTTTCTCCCGAACAGCTTTTTGACGCCACCGTCATGTCGGTCTCCAAAACATCGGAAGACCTTCGCGATGCGCCCGCCGCGGTCTATGTGTTGACCGGCGAAGACATCGCGCGCTCCGGCGCTACCTCCATTCCCGAAGCCCTGCGGTTGGTGCCGGGGTTGCAGGTCGCGCGCACGAATGCATCGGGATGGGCGATCAGCGTGCGCGGTTTCAACAACGCGCTCGCCAACAAGCTGCTGGTCCTGATCGACGGACGCGAAGTTTACGATCCGCTTTTCTCCGGCGTCTATTGGGATATGCAGGATACCCCGCTGGAAGACATCGAGCGTATCGAAGTCATACGCGGTCCCGGCGCGAGCCTCTGGGGCGCCAACGCAGTCAACGGCGTGATCAACATCATCACGAAGAGTGCCGCCGATACGCAAGGCTCGCTCGTCAGCGTCACCAGCGGCAACGACGATCACGCCATCGTCACCGCTCGCTATGGCGGAAGCATGGGCGATGGTGCGCATTGGCGCGTCTACGGCAAATATCTCGCCCGCGCTTCGACACAGACACCGGCCGGCGCGGATGCCAACGACGCATGGTCGGATTGGCGCGGCGGATTCCGCATGGATTGGGACCCCAACGCGCAAGGCGATACCTTCACGCTGTTGGGCGAAGTCTATGGCGGCAATGGCGGCGATCTGCGCTCCGTTCCGCTCCTGACCGCGCCTTACGCATACACCACGGATGAAAGCGTTTCGGCTTCGGGCGCCAACCTGCACGGGCGCTGGAGCCGCGAATTGGGCGGCGATTCCCGCTTCACGCTGGAAAGCTATGTCGATCTGACGCGCCGCAGCCAATTCACGCTCAAGGATGAGCGTTCCACCCTCGACGTCGAAGGGCAATACGAACTTCCGACCTGGGGCTGGCAGAAGCTGATCGTGGGAGGACTTTATCGCTATACGGTCGACGCGCTCACCGCCACACCGATCATCACCTTCGCCAAGGGCACGCGCGCCGACCAGCTGATTAGCGGTTTTGTGCAGGACAAGATCACGCTGGAAGCCGATCGCTGGATCGTCACGCTCGGTTCGAAATTTGAGCACAACGACTATTCCGGCTTTGAGGTGCAGCCAACGGCACGGCTGCAATGGCTTGATGGCAAGGAACAGATGGCCTGGGCCTCGATATCGCGCGCCGTGCGCACGCCGAGCCAGCTGGAACAGGATCTCGATATCTTCTCCGGCGTCATCCCACCGGGCGTGTTGCCTTTGCCTATCGCCGTAGAATTGCGGCCGAGCCCGAATTTCGACAGCGAGGAATTGATCGCCTATGAGCTGGGCTATCGCCGGCAATTGGCGCCGGAGGTGCAGCTTGACCTCAGCGGATTTTATAATGACTACGACAAACTCGCCACGCTGAGCCTGCTTACGCCGGAAATCGTTCTTAGCCCCTTCCACGTCGTTCTTCCTATTGGCACGACGAACCTGACGAAGGCCAAGACCTATGGCTTCGAAGCCGTGGTCAACTGGCGCGCGGACGATCATCTCAATTTCTCCGCCACCTACAGCTACCTCCACATGAATCTGGATGGGCCGCCAAGCGATCTGGCGATCGCATCGGAAGCCGCCGAGGGACGATCGCCGCGTCATCAGTTCAATGTGCGCTCGCAATGGGATATCAACGACAGACTCTCGCTCGATACCGCGGTGTATTATGTCGATGCGTTGCCGGCATTCCCCGTGAGCGCATATTGGCGGCTGGACGCGCGGGCGGCCTGGCGCCTGACCGACGATTTGCAATTCGAACTCGTGGGCCAGAACATCCTCGACGATTCCCATCGCGAGTTCGGCGCGTCAACCGATGTGGGTGCGACGGTCATCGGCCGCAGCTTCTATGGCAGACTGACGTGGCGCTCCTGAACAAAATACATCGCGCAGGGTTGGCGCTGCTGCTGGCGGCGGGCTTTCTTTCGCCGGCTTATGGCCAGGACAACGTCCGGCTCGTCGAACAGGAAATCAAGGCCGGGCTTCTCTACAATTTCCTGAAATACACGCAATGGCCCGCCGAACATCCCAATCGCGGCGTCGTGGTTTGCCTGATCGGAGGAGACCCGTTCGGCGGCCATTTGCAGCCGATGGCGGGACGCACGGTCAACCAGCACAGTATCGAAATCCGCAATCTGCAGAACCTGCAGGACATCGACGCCTGTTCGCTTTTGTACATTCATGAAAACCAGAAGCCCAATTGGCCGCATTTGCAGAAAGCCCTGGCCGGAAAGGATGTGCTCACCGTCAGCGATTTCGACGGGTTTGCCGAATCCGGCGGGATGATCGAGTTCACCCGCAACGACAATCGCATCGGCGTCAAAATCAACGTCGATGCCGTCGCGGCGGCGCATCTGGCGGTGCAAAGCCGCCTGTTGCGGCTCGCCAGCACCGTACACACGGCCGCAACGGACTGACGCCATGCGCAGACCGCAACCCTCCATTCGCGACATTCTTCTGCTGATCACCGGCGCGCTGACTTTGATCATAGTGCTGCTGGCGGCCAAGGAGATGTATGGCAACTGGCAGCGGTTGAGCGACATTCGCTCGCTGAAAAGCGCATCCGCCCTGAGCGATCAGCTTTTCGATGCGACGGAGAAGCTCTCCGTCGAGCGCGATATCGCGCTGTCGATATTGAATGCGCCGGATGAAGCCACCGCTGCGGACCTGCGGCCACGGTTGATGGAAAGCCGCCACGACAGCGACGAAGCCCTGCGCGCCGCCATGACGGCACTGGATGGCTACGACTTTCCCGAACTTTCCGGCCTGCGCGGCCGGATCAGGGCGGGCCTTTCCAGCGTTCGGGCCCTCAGATCGGAGGTCGATGCGGCCATTCGGCAGCCCGCGAACGCGCATCGGCGCGAAGTCGCCGCGCGCTGGTCGAAAGAAGTGACGGCGCTGATAGTGGAGACACAAAATCTCTGGATTGGCTTTGTCCGGCATTTCACCGAGATCGATCCGGTCGTCACCGAGCATCTCTGGTACAAGCACTTCCTGCGCACCATCACGGATTATTCGGGCCGCGAACGTTCGCTCATCGGCCAGTTGATCGTGGAGAACGCCGATCCAACGCCGGAACAGATTGCCCAGTTGCTGCGCGGTCAGGGCGTCACCGAGGAAAGCTGGCAGATGGCCCAGGTGCTGGCCGAGCAAAGCGGCCTCTACGCCACCATCGCACCTTACTACACCGATGCCAGAAGCCATTACTCCACGATGCACGACATGATCCAGGACATGTTCTATGTCCCCGGCGCGCGGCACGAAGAAACCTATCCCATCAGTGTCGATCTGTGGTTCGAACTGTCGATGCAAGCCTCCGATTCCCTCAGCACGCTGAGAGACGCCTCGATCAAGCAGACACAGAAATATGCGCAAAACCTCATCGACGAGACGGAACGGCAAATTGCCGTGCAGGCCGCCGTTTTCCTTTTGGCGCTGCTTCTGTGCGCCTATAGCTTTCGCGTCATCGTGCGGCGTGTCATCCGCCCCATCAACACGATGGTGGACGCGCTGGTGAAAGCGACGCGCGGCGAAAGCGTGGAATTCGCGCTGCCGGAAAACCGGGGCGACGAGATCGGAAAGCTTGCCGAAGTGCTGCGAGCGTTTCAGCAGAACCTCGAAGATATCAAGAAAACGGCCGCCGAGCTCGACCGCAGCGAGAATCATTTGCGCGCGGTGGTCGATCACACGCTCGACGGGCTTATCACCATCGATGCGACGGGCGCGATCAAGAGCTTCAATCTCGCCTGCGAGCGCATATTCGGCTACGCCGCTGCGGAGGTTGTCGGACAGAATGTGAAAGTTCTGATGCCGGAGCCTTATCACGGCGAGCACGACGGCTACCTATCGCGCTATCTGCAAACCGGCGAGGCGCACATCATCGGCACGCCCGGCCGCGAGGTGAGCGCCAGGCGCAAGGACGGTTCCATTTTCCCGATCGACCTGTCGATCAGCTCCTTCGTCTCGGACGACGGCCGGCATTTCTCCGGCATCATCCGCGATATCACCGCACGCAAGGAAGCCGAACTGGCATTGGCGACCTACACGCACGCGCTGGAACGCAGCAACAAGGAACTCGACGACTTCGCCTATATCGCGTCCCACGATCTCAAGGAGCCGCTGCGCGGGATCCACAATCATTCCCGCTTCCTGCTGGAAGACAACACCGACAAGCTGGACGAGGAAAGCGTGGGCAGGCTCAATCGCCTGGTGTTCCTGAGCCAGCGCATGGAACGGCTGGTCAACGACCTGCTTTATTTCTCGCGGTTGGGCCGTCAAGAGCTTGCCATCCAGGCGGCGGACCTGAATATCGTCATCGCCGATATCGAATCCACGCTCGAACATTTCCTGGGGGAACGCAGCGCGCGGATCGTCACGGCCGAAAAGCTTCCGGTTGTTACCTGCGACAAGCCGCGGGTTACCGAATTGTTCCGCAATCTCATCACCAACGCGGTCAAATACAACGACAAGGCCGAACCGACCGTCGAGATCGGATATCTGCCTTCCAAATCCGCACCGGACGGAAGCGTCCGCAAAAAAGTGTTTTTCGTGAGAGACAACGGGCTGGGCATTCAGCCGGAATTCCACCAGGAAATCTTCCGCATCTTCAAGCGGCTTCAGGCCAGCAAGGAACCGGAAGAAGGCACCGGCGTCGGCCTGACCTTCGTGAAGAAAATCGTCGAGCGTCACGGCGGCGAAATCTGGCTCGAGTCCGAGCCGGGCAAAGGCACCACATTCTATTTCACCTTGGAGGCGTCGCGTCATGAACCGGGATTCGAACCAAAAGCTGCGTGAATCGCAGCCCATCCTCATCGTCGAGGACAGCGCCGACGATTTCGAGGCCACCAAGCGCGCCTTCGTCAAGGCAAATTTGCGCAACGCCATCGCGCATGTGCTTTCCGGCGAGGAAGCGCTCGCCTATCTGCGCTCGGATACCAAGACAAAGCCGGGGCTCATCCTGCTCGATCTCAACATGCCGGGGCTCGACGGGCGCAAGACGCTCGAAATCATCAAGCAGGCGCCCAATCTCAAAAAAATCCCCGTCGTGATCCTGACCACCTCCGACGACGAGCGCGACGTGAAAGCCTGTTACGAACTGGGCGCCAACACCTTCATACAAAAGCCGGTCGATTTCGACGGGCTGATCTCGGCCATCAAGCGCCTGAAGGAATACTGGTTCGAGATCGCCCTCCTGCCAAAGGAAAACGGCCATGACTGAGGCCATCGGCGTTCTCATCATCGACGACAGCGAGGACGACCGGGCGCTCTATCGGCGCACGCTCGCCAAGAGCCGCGAGTCGACCTATGAGATCGCCGAGGCCGAGGATGGCGAAACCGGGCTTGCGCGGCTCGCCGAGCAGTCGCCCGATTGCGTACTGCTCGATTATTCCCTGCCTGGCCGCAACGGCGTCGAAGTCCTCAAGCGTCTACGCGCAAAGCACCCGTTCATTCCGGTGGTGATGCTGACCGGACAGGGCAGCGAAACCGTTGCCGTCACCGCGATGCAGGAAGGCGCACAGAACTATATCTCGAAGGCGACGATCACGCCTGAAGCCCTTCAACGCGCGATCCGGGTGGCGATCGAGCATTGCGCGATGGAACGCCGCATCCACGAACAGCGCAGTTCACTGGAAATCTTCACCCGCGCGCTGGCCCACGATCTCAAAGAACCTGTGCGGACCATCAAGTCGTTCCTGTCCGTCATCTCATCGCA
>CAZTCU010000086.1:0-3404 GCA_964612235.1 uncultured Rhizobium sp. | reverse complement strand
GTGGCGAACCGCCGCCAGCTTATGCAGGTTCTCCAGAATCTGCTGTGCAATGCGATCCAGCATTGCACCGAAGCCCCTCTTATCCGGGTCACCGCAACGGAAGAACCGGATCGCTGGTTGATCCGTGTGGCCGACAACGGACCGGGCATCGAGGAGGCGCAGCGGGAGAAAATTTTCGAGCCGTTTAAGCGCCTTGCCCAATCCAATGCGCAGGGTCTCGGGCTTGGCCTGGCGATCTGCAAGCGCATCGTCGAGCTTCATGGCGAAAAAATTTGGTGCGAGGCCGCCCCGGATCGAGGCGCGGTATTCGTCTTCTCCCTGTCGAAGGATGCCGTTGCCTCAGCCGTAGCCGAACAGGCGAGATCCACAGACGAAACACCGGCCGGCGTTCCGGAAAGAGAACAGAAGGCGCTGGCGAATCTGCTGCTGGTCGACGACAACGAGGCCGATATCGAGCTTGCCCGAATCATGTTGCTCGAAGAATCGAAATTGCGCTGCAATCTTCTCACGGCGCGCGACGCCTACGTGGCCATGGAAATCTTGCGAAACAACACCGGCGAGGCGTCGATGGTCGATCTGTTGCTGCTGGATATCAACATGCCCGGCATGGATGGATTCGAATTGCTCGAAGCGATGCGCGCCGTCGAATCGCTGCGCGATGTGCCGGTGCTGATCTGTTCGACTTCGGGTTACGACAAGGATATGGAGCGCGCGAAGGCGCTGGGGGCCATAGGCTATCTCGCCAAGCCCGCCGAACTCGACAAATTGAAACCCTTTCTCGAACGGATCGGGCGCCTGTGCCTTTTCCGCGACGACCAAGGTCACACGTTGTTGCGGGCGGCAGCGCCGGCCGGAGCATCGACTTCCCGCGGCCAGGGGTCGGCGTAGGCCGATCCTATGCCGCTTTCTGCTGAACAGCCGGAAGCGTGAAGAAAAATGTCGTGCCTTCGCCGGGCTGGGATTCATACCAAATTCGGCCGCCGTGGCGCTCGACGATTTTTCGGCTGATGGTCAACCCCATTCCAATTCCGTCATAATTCTCCCGGTCGTGCAAACGCTGAAACAGCAAAAACACGCGCTCGGAGAATTTCGTGTTTATGCCGATGCCATTGTCGGCAACACGAATGATCCATTGATCCCCGTCGGCCTCCGCTTTGATGCGGACGTAAGGCGTGCGATCGCCGCGGAACTTGATCGAATTGTCTATCAGATTCTCGAACACCCGCCCTATCTGCATGTCATCGGCCATGACGCGAGGCAGCGCGCCGATATCGACATTCGCGCCTGACCTTGTGATCGCGGAGCTGAGGTTCCTTACGGCGGCTCTGGCAACCACGGTCAAGTCCGTCGGCTCCGGCAGCCGGCCGCGGGTGCCGACCCGGGAATAGGCCAAAAGAGCCTCGACGAGGCGCTGCATTCTCTTTGCACCGTCGGAAGCATATGCGACGTACTTTTCGCCACGCTCGTCGAACTTGTCCTTGTAACGCTGAGCGAGCAATTCCGTGTAGCTGGCCACCATCCGTAACGGCTCTTGCAGATCGTGCGACGCGATATAGGCGAATTGCTCGAATTCGGAGTTGCAGCGCTTGAGTTCGAGAGTCCGGTCGGCGAGCAGCTGTTCATTGCGTGCCGTCTTGGCAACCTCGCGTTCCAGAGCCGCCGCGTGTTCGCGGGCCACGACGGATAATCGCGAATAGGCCGATCCCAACATGAGGATCGCAATTGCGCCGGCAAGGATCAGCAATCCCATCGCGACATCTAGATATGTCAGCATATCCATGCGCCCCGTGCTCCCAACGGCGGCCCGCGCCCACCTCAAGTGAGCTGCATCCGCCTGCAAGGTTGCGCAAGAATGTAACAATGCCTGCTAAGAAGGCGTTAACTAGGGGATCGTTTCACGGTACCGACGGCTGTTGTTGATCGAAGCCGCAAACCGGCCCGTCAGCCCGTCAGATAGCCGAGCACGAGGCGCGTGGCTTCGTCGATGAGCGCGCCCGTCGCTTCGTCCGATACCATCTTATGGTGCAATACCGCGTTGTGCGTCACGGCCTCGATCGCTGTCACGCATATGAATGCCGCAAGCTCCAGGTCGGCGGCACGAATCTCGTCCCTATGGCTCTCAAGGTAGGCCCTGAAGAGGGCATGGTTTTCCCGGTTGAAGGTTTCCGCCTTCTCAAGCCTTCCCACGCGCGGAATCTGCTCCGCAAGCACGCGATGCAGCTTCGGGTCGACGCGATGCGCCTTGACCGCCACGGCGACGAGCGTGCGCACGCCTTGTTCCATCGGTTGGTTCGCAGCCAGCGCCAGTTCGCCCCGGACGACCTGCATGATCTCCTGCCGATGGCGCTCGATGACGGCGGCGACCAACGCCTCCTTGCTCGGGAAATACTGGTAGAGGGAACCAACGCTCACGCCCGCCACTTCGGCGATCCGGTTTGTGCTGGCCTTGTCGAAACCCTCCCTGACGAGAATGCGAGCGGTGGCTTCCACCAGCGCGTCGACGGTCGCGCGCGATCTTTCTTGCGAGGCTTCCTTCCTGGGATTCGTGAGCGGTCTGCGCGCCATTTTCCGGCATGCCCAATGCGAGTTTTAAAAGCGAATGATCGCTCATATTCTGTCACACCTGGAAACGACGGACAACACCCGCAGAACGCGGGGCCGTTCGGGAGACGACAATATGCACGACACGCTGCAACGCCTGTTCCAATACAAAGCCTGGGCGAACGACGAGTTACTAAGGGCTTTGGCCAAGCTCGGCGGCGAATCCCCCATAACGAATTTGGCCATCAAGGCGCTGAGCCACACTTACGTCGTCGACCGGATCTTCGCCGCGCATTTGAGGCGAAAAGGCCACGCCTACACGTCGGCCAACCTGAGCGAGATGCCGACACTGGAAGCCTTGTCCGCGGACATGCGCGCAAGCGACCGCGAGTATATCGACTATGTGTCGACACTTGATAGCGGCCAACTGGCCGAACGGATCGATTTCACTTTCACCGACGGCGCCCCCGCCTCGATGTCGCGCGAAGAAATGCTCCTGCACGTCATCACCCACGGCGTCGGCCACCGCGGCCAGGTCAGCGCCGTCATGCTGCTCAATTCCGTCCCGCCGGCAAAGGACGGTTTCACCACCTATCTGCACAAAGCCGAGGCCTCCACGAGACGGCGGGCTGCATGAGTGCCGTCTCCAAGAGACCCGGAACGTGACGCCAGAACCAGCCGCTCGAATTCTGGCTAGTCTACATCGGTAAATGTTGGATTGAATCCGATTTCGCAGAGCGGGCGGACAAGGTGGTGGAGATCGCGCTGCCGTTCACGAAGATAAAGGACTAGCCGTCAGTTGCTTGCAGCCCTGCGCGCAACGCGCCAGTGCAAGAACGAGAAGCCCGCCGCGCAAAACGTTC
>CAZTCU010000085.1:0-9499 GCA_964612235.1 uncultured Rhizobium sp. | reverse complement strand
TGGTGAACATCTTTTCCGTTTCGCCATATTCGATGAGCTCACCCAGATACATGAAGGCCGTATAGTCTGACGCGCGGCTGGCCTGCTGCATGTTATGGGTGACGATGGCGATGGTGTAGTCGTCGGCCAGTTCGTCGATCAGTTCTTCGATCTTGGCGGTCGAGATCGGATCGAGGGCGGAACACGGCTCGTCGAGGAGGATCACTTCCGGTTTGATTGCCACCGTGCGCGCGATGCACAGGCGTTGCTGCTGGCCGCCCGAAAGGCTCAAGCCGGACGTGTTCAGCTTGTCCTTCACCTCGCTCCAAAGTGCTGCACGTTCCAGCGCGTGACGCACACGGTCGTCCATCTCCGATTTCGGGACTCGCTCGTATAGTTTGATGCCGAACGCGATATTGTCATAGATCGACATCGGGAACGGTGTCGGCTTCTGGAAGACCATGCCGATGCGTGAACGCAACAAGTTCAGATCCTGTTTCGGGTCAAGCAGGTTTTCGCCATCGAGCAACACCTCGCCTTCGGCGCGCTGGCCTGGATAGAGGGAATACATGCGATTGAGCACTCGCAGAAGCGTGGACTTACCGCAACCGGACGGACCGATGAACGCCGTTACCTTGCGATCGTAGAGCGGCAGCGAAATGTCTTTCAGCGCCTTGGTCTCGCCGTAGTAGAAGTTCAAATCGCGTACGTCGACGCGAATTTTTCCGTTCATATGGCCGTTGGCTTGGCTCATGTCAGTTTCTCTTCGATTCCAGTAAGCGTGCCGCGATGCTCAGGGCGAGCACGGTGAAAGTAATCAGTAGTGCGCCGGCCCAAGCCAACCGGTGCCAGTCGTCATAGGGTGACATCGCGAACTGGAAGATGACGGCGGGAAGGCTTGCCATCGGCTGACCGAGATCGGAACTCCAGAACTGATTGTTCAGCGCGGTGAAAAGCAACGGCGCGGTTTCACCCGAAATGCGCGCGACAGCGAGCAGCACACCGGTCACAATGCCGGCGCGGGCCGCGCGCCAGGTGACCGATCGAATGATAAAGCTCATCGGCGCACCCAATGCAGTACCCGCCTCGCGCAGAGAATTGGGCACCAGCAGCAGCATGTTCTCGGTCGTGCGCACCACCACAGGGATAACGATTACGGCCAACGACGACGCCCCCGCGATGGCCGAAAAATGACCCATATTGATGACGAAAATCTCGTAGATGAACAGACCGATCACGATGGAAGGCGCGCTCAACAAGATGTCGTTGAAGAAGCGAATAGCGCCCGCAAGCCGCGTGTGACGTCCATATTCGGCAAGATAGGTGCCCGCCAGTACGCCGACGGGGGTTCCAACCAGCACGGCAAGGAAACTCATGATCACGCTGCCGGCGATTGCGTTCAGCAATCCGCCGTCAGAGCCCGGCGGGGGCGTCATTTCAGTGAAGACTTTCGGCGACAGCCCGCCGAAACCCTGCACAATCAGCGTGTAGAGAATGAGTCCGAGCCACAGAAGACCAAATCCGGCAGCGCCGACGGAGAGCAGGAGGAAGACCCGGTCCGTCAATCTGCGACGCGCGTAGAGCACCGAATTCATTTTTTACCTCCTGCTGCTTCCAACCGGCGCAACATCAGTTGCGCGCTCGCAAGCACGAGGAAAGTTATAAAGAAGAGGATCAAGCCGAGTTCGATCAGGGACGGCACATAGAGATCGCCGAGAGCCTCGGTGAATTCATTGGCGATAGCAGCGGAGATCGTGGTGCCAGGGGCGAGCAGGGATGCCGAGATTCTGTGCGCGTTGCCGATGACGAAGGTGATCGCCATGGTTTCGCCTAGCGCGCGGCCGAGCGCCAGCATCGCGCCGCCCACCACGCCTGCGCGCGAATAGGGCAGGACCACATGCCACATCACTTCCCAACGGGTGCAGCCCAACCCGTAAGCCGCTTCTTTCAGCATCGGCGGCGCGGTCTCGAAGACGTCACGGGTCACCGCGGAAATGAAGGGCAGGATCATGATCGAAAGGATGAGCGCGGCAGTGAATACGCCGATGCCGTAGGGCGGGCCTTCGAACAGGCTCGAAAGCACCGGCACGTTGGCAAAAACATCGATCAGCCAAGGCTGAATGGTGGACTGAAGGAACGGTGCGAGGACGAAGAGGCCCCAGATGCCGTAGATGATCGAGGGAATGCCGGCGAGCAACTCAATCGCGATGCTGATCGGGCGCTTGAAAGCGTTGGGACAGATTTCGGTCAAGAAGATAGCGATGCCGATGCCAACCGGAACCGCAATCAGCATAGCCAGAAAGGACGTGACGAGAGTGCCGTAGATCGGCGCCAGAGCACCGAATTTTTCAGTGACCGGATTCCATTTCTCGGTCCAGAGGAATGGCAAGCCGAACGCTTTTATTGCGGGCCATGCGCCCTCAATCAGAGCTGCCAGAACACCGAGGAAAATCGCCACCACCAGAAGAGCCGCAGCCAAGGTGAGTACGCGAAACCGCGCATCGCCACGTCCAAAGCCACGCACGGTCCTGGCGCGGTCGTAGGTCCCGTAAGTTTCCAAGGCGATTCCGGCCATGTGAAATGCTGCCGTGTTTTAGACGAAAAGGGGCCGAAGCGGAGCCTCGGCCCCCTTATCCGTCAGACAAAGGTGGGGATCACATGCCCACGTTCTGGATGTTGTCGTGCCAGCTCTTGGCGATGGCCGCGATCGTGGAGTCGGGCAGCGGCACATAGTCGAGATCGGCCGCCATCTTGTCGCCCTCGGCATAGGCCCATTTGAAGAACTTGAGCACGTCGGCGGTCTTGGCGGGATTCGGCGGGTTCTTGTAGACGAGGATGAAGGTCGCGCCCGCGATCGGCCAGGCGGCCTTGCCCGGCTGGTCGGTCAGGACGACATAGAAATCCTTCGAATGCGCCCAATCCGTCTTTGCGGACGCTGCCTGGAACGCCTCAGCCGTCGGGTCGACCGCCACGCCGTCATGATTGATCATGCGCACATAGGTCAAGGTGTTCTGCTTGGCGTAAGCATATTCCACATAGCCAAGCGCGCCCTTGGTCTGCCTCACGTTGCCGGCCACACCTTCATTGCCCTTGGCGCCAATGCCGCTCGGCCATTCGACCGAAGTGGCGGCCCCCACGTCGCTCGCCCACTGCGGGCTTTTCTTCGACAGGTAGTTGGTGAAGATGAAGTTGGTGCCCGAGCCGTCCGAACGGTGGACGCCCACGACAGCCAGGTGCGGCAGGTTTGCGGACGGGTTCAGTTTCTTTACCGCGGCATCGTCCCAATACTTGATCTTGCCAAGGCAGATGTCGGCGAGCGTCTTGCCGTCGAGCACTAGTTCACCCGGCTTGATGCCCGGGATGTTGACCACAGGCACTACGCCGCCGATCACGGTCGGGAACTGGGTCAGCCCTGCTGACTCGAGCTCGCTGGGCGCCAGCGGCTTGTCGGAGGCGCCGAAGTCGACCGTCTTGGCCTTGATCTGCGCGATGCCGCCGCCAGAGCCAATCGATTGATAATTCAGGCCGATTCCGGTCTTGGCTTTATAGGCTTCGGCCCATTTGGCATAGATCGGATAGGGGAAAGTGGCGCCCGCGCCCGTCATGTCGGCGGCCAGCGCCTGGGCGGCAAACACGCCCACGGCCAGGCTCACGCTGAGTCCGGTCAGGTGGCGGAAAATCGGCTTCATGGAAGTCCTTTCGGATGAGGGCCCGTTCGGGCCGGATTGCCCCACTGGGACCGCGCCCTCGCACGGTCGGATCGGGTTCTGAGGGGGCGGCGTGCAAGCCACATCACAGTTCTGCAAAGCTTTTGTGACGCCGCCCGAAAACCTTGGTTTGCCTTGGTTTCCGGCCCTCCCGGACAGGCCGGTTAAGCCTTTCTCAAGGCGAAACGCGCTTTAGTTGCAGGGTCGGTGGGAAAGGTTTGTCTCTTGGCGATTGCTCGCGCCATCCGGCTGGTTTTCGGCATGGTTGCCCTCGCCATTTCCGTGGCGGCGCTGGGCGACATCATGCTGCACGCCCGGCTGACCATCATAACCCCTATCACGCTCGTCGCCCTGATCGGCGTCGGCATCGCGATGGTTCTGCATGGCTTCCTCGTCATCCGCGAGAAGGCCGACGCGCTCCACAAGAAGACCAACGAATTCGCGGCAACCTCGGCGAAGCTCGAGAACTCGCTGAAAAACGCGTCCGCCATGAACGCCCGGCTGCATGAAAGCGAGCAGCGCTATCGCGGCCTCGTCGACAGTCAGGGCGACGCCATCTTCCGTCGGGCGGCGGACAGCCGTCTCACCTATGCCAACGATGCGTTCTTCAAGCTGTTCGGCCTTTCGCCCAAGGATGCCATCGGCTTTCCCTTTGCACCCGAACTTCATCCCGACAGCCGCGCGCCGATGTTCGGCAGCTTCGCAGGTCTCGAAACGGGCAAGGGCCGCGTGAAATACGATCAGCACGTTCGCACCGCCTATGGCTGGCGTTGGATCGCATGGGAAGACTATGCGATCCGCGATGCGTTCGGCCGCCTCGTGGAAGTACAAAGCGTGGGCCGCGACATCACCGAGCGTAAGGCGCTCGAAGACGCGCTTACCGAAGCGCGTGACCGCGCCGAAGCCGGCAGCCGTGCGAAATCGGGCTTCCTCGCCACGATGAGCCACGAGATCCGCACGCCGATGAACGGCGTGCTTGGCATGGCGCGCCTGCTGCTCGAGACGGATATAAAACCCGAACAGCGCACTTACGTCGAGGCAATCCGCCAATCGGGCGAAGCGCTTCTGTCGCTGATCGGCGACATTCTCGACTTCTCGAAAATCGAATCCGGCATGATGACGCTGGAGGAGGAAGAGGTCGATGTCCGTAGCCTGGTCGAAGGCGTGGTCGAACTCTTGGGCACGCGCGCGCATGCCAAGGGCATCGAAATCCTTTCGGTCATTGCGGCGGCAGTTCCGCGCTCGATCCGCACTGACGGCATGCGCCTGCGGCAGGTGCTGACCAACCTCGTCGGAAATGCCATCAAATTCACGGAAAAAGGCGGCGTTTGCATCGACGTCAAGCTTGTCGCGGTCAACGAGCGCCGTTCGCTGCGGTTCGAAGTGCGCGATACCGGAGTGGGCGTGCCGGAGGACAAGCGCGAAGAAATCTTCAGCGAATTCGTGCAGGCCGATTCCAGTCATGCGCGGCGTTTCGGCGGATCGGGCCTGGGTCTCGCGATTTCCAAGCGTCTTGTGGATGCGATGGGCGGCGAGATCGGCGTCGAGCCCGCTGTCGGTGGGGGCAGCGCGTTTTGGTGCAGCGTGCCGGCCTATGTCATCAAACCGGCTTTGCCAGGCTTCGAACATTCGCTCGCCGATCTGACGATTGCGATCGTCACCCGCAACGCCGTGCTGCGCGAAGGCTTGACCGCCCAAATCCGTGCGGCGGGCGGCAGCGTCAGCGATCTGGATTCTTCGTCGACCATCGACGTTGTCCTCATAGATGCCGGCACGCATGAACCGGCACCTGTGTCCGTAGCCGATCCGTCTATCCCCGCGATCGTGCTGATCACACCGCAAATGCGCCCCAAACTCGGCAAGCTCAGGGAAGAGGGTTTCACGAGCTATCTCGTCAAACCGGTACGCCATGCTTCGCTGGTGGAGCGGTTGCACGATTCCTTCGGCACCATCTCCACCGAACCGCCCCCCGTCGAAGCGATCTATGCCGCGGCTGCGGAGCTTGCGCCCAAACGGCAACTCGATGGCAAAACTGGCCTGAAGATCCTTTTGGCGGAAGACAACCCGATCAACGCGCTTCTAACGCGCGAACTGCTGCGCCGCCGCGGCCACATCGTGAGCGAGGTCGTTTCCGGCGAGGAAGCGGTCCTCGCGATGCAGCAGAACGCTTTCGACCTGCTTCTGACCGACATCCACATGCCGGGCCTCGACGGTGTGGAGGCCACCCGGCTGATTCGCACCGAGGAACGCGAATCCGGCCGTCCGCGCACGCCCATCGTGGCGTTGACCGCCGATGTGCTCGAAACAGGCAAGCGCGCCTGCCAGGAAGCGGGTATGGATGGGTTCCTTCCCAAGCCCGTCGATCCTGACGAGCTTGACGCGATGCTGGCAAGTCTCTTTCCCTCTGGCGAGGAAGAATCGGATCTGCGTCACGCCGCGGCCTGACGCGGGCGAAAGCCAGAGGTTGATTTGAACGCGCCATCGCGCACGGCTGAAGCTTTTCGCGCCTATCTGAAACCGCGTTCGCTTCTGATGCTCACGCTCGGATTTTCCTCGGGCCTGCCGTTCCTGCTCACGGGCAATACCTTCGGCTATTGGTTGCGCGACGAAGGCACCACGCTGACCGCCATCGGGTTTCTTTCGTGGGTGGGCATCGTCTATTCGCTGAAGTTTCTCTGGGCGCCGGTGGTGGACCGCGTTCGCGCGCCGCTTTTCGGAAGACTGGGGCATCGGCGCGGATGGATGGCGCTGGCACAGATCGTCGTGGGCGCTGGCCTAGTCGGCATGGCCGTCATCGGCACACAGCACGGCCTCGTCGCTGCGGGCGCATTGGCGCTGCTGGTGGCCTTCGCCTCGGCGACGCAAGACATAGCGGTGGACGCGCTGCGCATCGAGACGGCGGAGAACGACGCCGAACTCGGTCTTCTCTCTGCGCAATTCCAGCTTGGCTATCGCGTGGCGCTGATCGCCGCCGACGCATTGATCCTCATTACCGCTGCCGGATTTGGCTGGCCGCTGTCTTACACACTGTTCGGTTTGTTGATGGGTGTCGGCCTGATCGCGACGTTGCTGGTGCCCGAGCCGGCACGAGCAGACGCCGTGATGGAAGAAAAAGCGTCGTTGCGGAACGCACGGGGTTTCTTCGATGCGGTGATCGGCCCGTTCGCCGATTTCTTTCGCACCCACGGCGTGCTGGCACTTGTCATGCTGATCGCGATCAGCCTTTACCGGTTGCCCGACTTCGTGATGGGGCCGATGGCCAATCCGTTCTATCACGACATCGGATTGAGCAAGGAAATGGTCGGCGCGGTACGAGGCTCGGTCGGGCTGATTGCTTCATTTGCCGGAATCGCTGCCGGCGGATTTGCCGTGCTGCGTTTCGGATTGATGCGCGCATTGGTGGCGGGTGGGATATTGCAGGCGCTGGCAATTGCGCTCTATGCGGTTCTCGCGCAGCAAAATCCCGATCTCCGCCTTTTTGCCTTCGTGATGGCGGGCGACAATTTCGCGATCAGCTTTGCGGGCGTCGCGTTGGTGTCATATTTGTCGAGTCTCACCAGCTTCGGTTACACGGCCACGCAATATGCGCTGCTCACGTCATGCTATGCCTGGATCGGCAAGATCTCGAAAGGCTTCTCCGGCGGGATCGTGGATGGATTGGCCGTCACCCATGGTCAGCTCGACGCATATGCCATCTTCTTTGTAGGCGCTGGAATCGTCGGAATCCCGGCAATCCTGCTTTTCGCATGGATAGGACGCTACCAGCGTCGCAATTTGCCGCCGCAACCGACATTCGGGTAAGCTCCCAGCGTTTCGCATAAGGCAAGCAAACTTGGTGAACGTCCATGAGCCTGGCCCCGTAGAGGGCGGCTTCGCGCAATGGCCCGTCCTTTCGACGTCGGCCGCGCTCGAAGTGCGGCTTGCGGAAACCGAGGACGAAGTGGAACAGGCGCAGCGCCTGCGTTATCGCGTGTTCTACGAAGAGATGTCGGCGACACCTTCTCCTGAAATGCGTGCCCAGCGCCGCGACTTCGATCGTTTCGACGCAGTGTGCGATCACCTTCTGGTTGTCGACCGCGCGGTACACGATGAGGACGGCCAGCCCGCCGTGGTAGGAACCTATCGCCTGATGCGCGATGAATATGCCGAACGCGCAGGCGGTTTTTACAGCGCGGGCGAATACGACCTGACGCCGATGCTGCGGGGCTTGCCCGCCGGAACGCGGCATCTGGAACTCGGCCGCTCCTGTATCCTGAAGGACTACCGCACCAAGCCCGGCACGATGCAGCTTCTGTGGCGCGGCGTGATGGCCTATGTGGCGCGTTTCAACATCGACCTGATGTTCGGCTGCGCTTCGCTTGCGGGCACCGATCCGGATGCGCTCGCCACACCCCTGTCCTACCTCTACCACTATCATCTGTTGCCGCCCGAGCTTCGCGTGCGAGCGCGGCCCGAGCTTTACGTCGAGATGAATCGCCTGCCGAAAGAGGCAATCGATCCGAAGGAAGCGCTGCGCGCGCTTCCTCCGCTGGTCAAAGGTTATGCGCGCGCGGGCGCACTGATCGGCGACGGTGCGGTGATCGACCGGCAGTTCGGCACGACGGACGTTTTCATATATTTGCCGGTGTCTAACATCGACAGACGCTATCGCAGCCGCTTCGGCAAGGCCGTTTAAGCCAAATCGAACAACAGCACTTCCGACGGCGCATGTGCACGCACGAGGATTCTGTCCTCATCGGTGATGGCGATAGCATCGCCTGCTTTCAGCATCTGATCGCAGACCTCGACTTTGCCTGTTGCTACCTGCAGCCAGGCGCGGCGGCCTTTTTCTAGCTGGTGTATGGCTTCGACCCCCGCATCGAATTGCGCCGCCCAGATTTCGGCGTCCTGCACCAGCGTCACCTCGCTGTTACGCGGGTCGGGCGCTGCGATGCGGGCGAAATGGTTTTTCACCGCTTCGGGATCAATGGGCTTCTGTTCGTAAGCGGGCGCGATGCCGTTCTTCGACGGCTCGATCCAGATTTGCAGGAGATGGCAATCGCGTTCGCGCGAGGCGTTGAACTCACTGTGCACGATGCCGGAGCCTGCGCTCATCTTCTGGATTTCGCCGGGGCGGATCACCGAACCTGTGCCCAGCGAATCCTTGTGCTGCAAGGCGCCGGACAAAATGTAAGTCACGATCTCCATGTCGCGGTGGGGATGCGGACGAAAACCGCCGCCGCCGGCAATGACGTCTTCGTTGATCACCCTGAGCGCGCCGAAGCCCATGTTCTGCGGGTCGTAATATTCGCCGAACGAGAAGGAATGTTTCGAATCGAGCCAGGCGATCTTGGTGGCGCCGCGGTCTTCGGATTTCCGTACGGTCAGCATGGGAACCTCATGGGATAAAGCTGGCGCTCATATAAGAACGCTGCAAGCCCTCAAAAAGTCCCTCGCGGCATCAGCGACTTTTCAGTTTGGTTTCAATGGCATCCCAAACGAGCGCTGCGATATCGGCACCGCCGAAACGCTTCACTTCCCAGATGCCGGTCGGTGAAGTGACGTTCACTTCGGTCAGGTAGTCTCCGATCACGTCGATGCCGGTGAAGATCAGGCCGCGCTTCTTCAATTCCGGGCCGAGCGCCGCACAGATCTGTTTCTCGCGCTCGGAAAGCGTGGTGGCTTCCGGCCGGCCCCCCACATGCATGTTGGAGCGCGCCTCGCCTTCGGCGGGCACGCGATTGATCGCACCGGCGAATTCGCCATCGACCAGGATGATTCGCTTGTCGCCCTTGCGCACTTCGGGCACGTAACGCTGCACGATAACCGGCTCG
>CAZTCU010000084.1:0-9705 GCA_964612235.1 uncultured Rhizobium sp. | reverse complement strand
GCACATGGCGATGCCCATGCCGCCGCCGATGCAAAGCGTCGCCAGTCCCTTTTTCGCGTCGCGCTTCTGCATTTCGTGCAGCAGCGTGACGAGCACGCGCGCGCCCGACGCACCGATCGGATGGCCGATGGCGATGGCGCCGCCGTTCACATTCACCTTGTCGGTGTCCCAGCCCATGTCCTTGTTCACCGCGCAGGCCTGCGCAGCAAACGCTTCATTGGCTTCGACGAGATCGAGGTCTTTCGCGTCCCAACCGGCTTTCTTCAGTGCTGCGCGCGAGGCCGGGATCGGGCCCGAGCCCATGACCTTCGGATCGACGCCGACGCTCGCCCACGACTTGATCTTGGCGAGCGGCTTCAACCCGCGTTTCTTGGCTTCCGATGCGGTCATCAGCACCACGGCGGCTGCGCCGTCATTGATGCCGCTGGCATTCGCCGCGGTCACCGAACCGTCCTTCTGGAAGGCGGGCTTCAGGCCCGAAACGGAATCGATGGTCACGCCGTCGCGGATATATTCGTCGGTATCGACAACGCGCTCGCCCTTGCGCTCCTTCACGACGACGGGCGCGATCTCATCCTTGAAGCGGCCGGATTTGCGCGCGGCTTCGGCCTTGTTCTGCGAGGCGACGGCGAACTTGTCCTGCTGCTCGCGGGTGATCTGCCATTCGCGCGCGACGTTCTCCGCCGTGACGCCCATGTGATAGCCGTTGAAGGCGTCCCACAGGCCGTCCTTGATCATCGTATCGATGAAGCTGACGTCGCCCATCTTGGTGCCCGCGCGCAGGTAAGCGGCATGCGTCGCCTGGCTCATGGATTCCTGTCCGCCCGCCACGACGATGTCGGCGTCGCCATTGACGATCTGCTGATAGCCGAGCGCCACCGCGCGAAGGCCGGACCCGCAAAGCTGGTTCACGATCCATGCGGGCGTCTCAACCGGGATGCCGGCATTGATGGAAGCCTGACGCGCCGGGTTCTGCCCCTGTGCGGCGGTGAGGATCTGGCCGAGGATGACTTCGGAGACGTCCTTCGGCGCCACATCGGCGCGCTTCAGCACGTCGGCGATCACTGCCTTGCCGAGATCATGGGCGGGTACATTCGCGAACGCGCCGTTGAACGAACCAACCGGTGTCCGCGCCGCCGCGACGATGACCACATCTTCCATGAAATCCTCCCAGACCTTCGGCAATGTTGCGCCGCCGCCAAAATGACGCGAAAGCGAAGAGAGGTAAACTGCGGCGAATCGCGCTTTTACTCCAAATGGTTACCAGCAGACCGGCCAGCAATATTTGGTTGCACCTGCTCAAAATGCTCTGGACAGGCCCCATGGCCCGGTGTGAGCTAGCGCCCGGGGATAGCGGCCCGTCCGGCCGCATGAAGCATCAAACCAGGGTGGGCTGTGGCAGAAGATCAGCAAGGCGAAGGTCCGGTCATTATCAAGAAGTACGCCAACCGGCGGCTCTACAACACGCAAACTTCGAGCTACGTGACGCTCGACCATCTGGCGCAGATGGTCAAAGAGGGCACCGAGTTCGAAGTCCGCGATGCGCGCACCGGCGAGGACATCACCCGTTCGGTGCTCACCCAGATCATCTTCGAAGAGGAAGCCAAGGGGCAGAACCTGCTTCCCATCCAGTTCCTGCGCCGCCTGATCCGCTTCTATGGCGACAGCCTGCAGGCGTTTGTGCCGGGCTATCTCGACATGACGATGGAGAGTTTCTCCAAGAACCAGGACGCCATGAAGGACCGCATCGCGGAAGCCTTCGGCGGCGGCAACCAGACGCTCGAAACCATTACGCGCCAGAACCTCGCCATGTTCGAACGCGCGATGAAGATGTTCACGCCTTTCGGTATGGCCCCCGGCGCGCAAAAAGGCGAAGAACCCATCCGCACCAGCGGCCCCACGCAGGACGCCAAAGCCAAGCCGTCCGAAGACATCACGGAATTGAAAAACGAGATGGAAGCGATGCGGCGGCAGTTGGCGGAATTGGCGCGCGAGCGGAAGTAGCTCTTATGCCATCCAGTCGGGCTTGATCTGCGGTTCGCCGAAGTGGAAGCCCTGGAAATAGTCCACGCCGAAGCTTTCCAATAGCGCCGCGTCCTCGTCCGAACTCACCCATTCGGCGACGGTCTTGAGATTGAAGTTCTTGGCGAGATCCACAAGCGTGCGCACGAAGACCTGGTTTTCCGGCGACTCCGACAGCGCACGCACATAGGCGCCGTCGATCTTCACGGTGTCGACCTTGAGCATCTGCAGATTGCGGAACGAAGTGTAGCCCGCGCCGAAATCGTCGATGGCGACACGGCAGCCCATCTCGCGCAACTGCGAGACGAAACGGGCGTTTTCCTCGAAGTGATGCAGGGCTGCCGTTTCCGTCAGTTCGACGATCATACGGCTGGCGACCGCGTTATTGGATTGAATATAGCGGATGAAGGACTGCAACCACGACGGATCGCCCGCCGTCGTGCCCGACACGTTCACCGCCAGCGTGATATCCTGATGGGCATGAAGCTGGCTCACCGCCAGTTCGAGCGCATGGCGGTCGACGAGGCGCACCAGGCCCAGCTGTTCGGCGGCCGGCACGAACTGGCCCGCGGTCGCGATGGTGCCGTCCGGTTTCATCATACGCAGCAGGCATTCGTAGTGAACGGCCTTTTTTGTCTTCGCGTCCACGATGGGCTGATAGGCGAAGGTGAGGCGGTCTTCCTTGAGCGCGGCGACCACTTCGTCGGCAATCGCCATCAGGCGCAGGCGCGCGGTCTCGAGCTGCGGAGATTTGTTGTAGAGCGCGAAACCGTCGCGGCCGCTGGAACGCGCGCGGCTCAGCGTTTCTTCGGCGCGCAGCATCGCTTCCTGGCTGGAGGACGCGCCCGACGGCAGCCACACCGCGCCTGCGGAAATCGTGGCCGACACCATGCCCGCGCGCGTGTCGATCACCTGGTCACGCACGATGGCGCGCAGACGTTCGGCGACCAGCGCGATCTCGCGCTCGCTGCAATTGGCCAGGATCACGCCCAGCTTGTTGCCAGCGATACGCCCGATGATGTCGCTGCCGCGCAGCGAACGCGCGATACGTTCGCCCACCGCAACGATCACTTCATCGGCAGCATCGAAGCCATAGGCGTCGTTGATCATCGCCAGACGGTCGATCGAAGCCACGAGAAAGGCGCAAGCGCGGCTTTCGGCGCGTGCCGCTTCGATGGCTTGCGCAAGTTCGCCGCGCAGCGCGTTGCGGTTGAGATGTCCCGTAAGTTCGTCGCGCGTGGCGAGATAGACAAGGCGCTGCATGGTGCGCTTGTCTTCGGTGATGACGCGCATCGAGCCGGTGAGGCGTTCGGCGCGTCCGCTCGCATCGGCCACGCGCACGCCGCGCATCATGAACCACACCGAACCCATCGCGGAGGCCGCTTCGAATTCGATGTCGAAAGTGGAATCGCCCGAGCTCGACGTTTCGATGACCTGGGCGAGCTTCTGGCGCCCTTCCGGATTCATCCATGCACGAAAGGTTTCGCCGCTCTGCAGCCGGTCGCTGTCGGGATGCATCGAGAGGATGTCGGTGGCGCCGTCCCAGACGACGTGATCGTCCGCGATGGTCCAGTCGAAGGTGGCCGCGCGCGCGCCTGCAAGCGCCAGCCGCAAACGCTCGGCATCGTGGCGCTGAGACAGAGACCGTACGGTTGCCGCCGGTCTGAAAACATGCGGTTCGCTAAGTGCCATGACCACCATCGTTTGCCGGTCTTCCGGCGTTGATTGGATGATGGCGGCAGGCCCTTAAAAAACCCGTAACTGTTGAGGCAAATGCGGGCTTTGGAACCATAGGCGCGGACCTTGCCTAACCATGGGTTATGGACACGGTTCGCGCGTTATCGATTTCGGCCTACGGCATTCAAAATGCCGCGAAATCGCGCGCGCCGAGGGTGGAGAAATGCCCGGATTACGGCGGATTGCACGGTGAATATCACGGTAACCCGCAAGCCCGCGACCGGCGCGCGTCAACCTCAGACCGTCGCGTTTTGTCCCGCGCTGGCACACAGGAAACTGCCCCACTCTGGTACGGCCCGCGTTTGAGGGCGCCCTTTGTCGCGCAATTCATCGGCCAAATTCTTCTGAACGCCGAAGCCGCACCTGTTTCCAGCGCCGCCTATGGCCTGAACCGGGCGACCGTGGCGCTTGTCGTCGACCGCCTCGCCTGAGGCTATTTCCGCAACAGCAGCTTCTTGATGTCTTCGACGCTGCGCTCGAGGCGATCAAGGCGTTCGGTAAGCACATCGAGCTTCTGGGCGATTTCGCCCAGATCGGCGGAGGCGCGCGGCACTGGCGTGGCGATGCCGGCGCGCTCGGAGATTTCCTTTACGTCCGTGCCGAGCAATGCCGCCAACAAACGGACGTCGCGGACGGAAAGTTCGCGCTGGTCCTTCCACATCTCTCCCAGTTCTTGCTGGGAAAGGCCGAGCGCGTTGGCGACCTCGGCGTGCGAAAGCCCCATCGCCGACAGACGTGAATCGAACCATTTGGAATCGAAGAACAGCGCCATGGCGCGAGATTAGCGCAGGCTCAGCGCTGGGCGGAATAGTCCGGGCGCTGGATGAACGCAGCACCGATGACGCGGCCATAGCCGCCCTGCTGGATCACCACCGCCAGCGCGTCGTGCGGCGGATCGGCGGCATCGTGGCGCGGCAGATCGAGTGCAAGTGCCTGGCCCTTCCATTTTCCGACCGGCTTCAGATCGCGCACCACGTTTTTATAGGTCATGGTGCGGCCAGCGTTCTCACCCTTGCCGATGGGCACCGTCGCCGACGACAGGATATGAAAAACCCAAACCGTCGCATCGGCCGGTTTTCCCGTACCGATGGAGACGTGAACTTCCTTGCCATCGGGCTTGAGCAGGATCGGCACAACCGTCATGTCGCGCTCGCGCGCGGCGATGGCGGATTTGACGCCCGATGCCCGCGACCCCACCACATCGGTCAGCCCATCGACAATGATCTGGGGCGTGTAGACGCCGCCCTTCCCCATCGCCTTGGAATAGGCCTTCTGGCGGGCGGTGTTGGCGGGATTGGCGAGCGTGTCCTTCCAGCCCAGCATGTCCCAATAGGTGATGGGCAGGCTCATCGCGAGCACATCGGGACGTTGGGTGAGCTGGCCGAGCAGAGCATCGGCGGGCGGGCAGGAACTGCAGCCCTGGCTGGTATAAAGCTCGACCACGATGGGGCGCGCGGGCTCGCCTGCCTGCGCACCGGCGACGGAAAGGCCCGCCGCCAGCGCCGCGCCCAGAAACATTCGCAATATCATGTGGTCGACCATAAAGACCCCGCCCCCAGGGCTCCAGTCACTTCCCAGCGAGCAATTTCGCACGACTGGCCCCCTTACCCAAAGAACGATAATTTTCGAGGCCATCCGGGAGTTTGGGGATCATGAGCGCAAACGACGCAGTTCTCGTCGGCTGGTCGGACAAACCCGAAACGCTGCTTCTGAACCGCTCCAACCGGCACGGTGTGGTAGCGGGCGCGACCGGCACGGGCAAAACCGTGACCTTGCAGATTCTTGCGCAAGGCTTTTCGGACGCCGGTGTTCCGGTGTTCGCGGCGGATGTGAAAGGCGACCTCTCCGGTGTCTGCATGCCGGGCGACCGGCTGGAGCGTTTCGCGGATCGCGCGAAACTGATGGGCCTCGATCTCAAGCCCGCAGCGCCGCCGGTGATGTTCTGGGATGTGTTCGGAAAGGCGGGTCAGCCGATCCGCGCCACGGTCTCGGAAATGGGGCCGCTGTTGCTCGCCCGCATGCTCGATCTCAACGACGTGCAGGGCGGCGTGCTCAACATCGTCTTCCATGTCGCCGATCAGGAAGGCCTGTTGCTGCTCGACCTGAAGGATCTCCAGGCCGCGCTCAAATATGTCGCCGACAACGCGGCCAGCATCGGCACGCAATACGGCAATGTCGCGCCCGCAACCATCGGCGCGATCCAGCGCGCGCTGCTGACCTTGCAGACGCAAGGCGCGGAAAGCTTCTTCGGCGAACCGGCGCTGCAGCTTGCCGATCTGATGCGTACCGATCTTTCGGGCCGCGGCTATGTGAACGTACTGGCGGCGGAAAAGCTGATCGAGTCGCCCGCGCTCTATTCGACCTTCCTGCTCTGGCTGATGTCGGAACTGTTCGAGCAGATGCCGGAAGTGGGCGATCCCGACAAGCCGCGGCTCGTGTTCTTCTTCGACGAGGCGCATCTGCTGTTCAAGGATGCGCCAAAGGCGCTGCTTGAAAAGATCGAACAGGTGGTGCGACTGATCCGCTCCAAGGGTGTCGGCATCTATTTCGTGACGCAAAACCCCGCCGATATTCCCGACGCTATCCTGGCGCAACTCGGCAACCGCGTGCAGCACGCGCTGCGCGCCTATACGCCAGCCGATCAGAAGGGATTGAAGGCCGCCGCCCAATCCTTCCGCACCAATCCGACATTCGACACGGCGGAAGCGATACAGGCGCTCGGCGTCGGCGAGGCGCTGGTCTCCACGCTCGACGAAAAAGGCGCCCCCAACGTGGTGCAGAAGACCACGATACGCCCGCCCGTTTCGCGGCTCGGCCCGGCAACCGCGCAAGAGCGCGCCGATATCATCGCGAAAAGTCCGGTGAAGGGTCTCTATGATCGCAGTATCGACCGGGAATCCGCCTTCGAACGGTTGCAGGCGCGCACGGCACAAGTCGCCGCGCAGAAACAGGCCGATGCAGGCGCGAAGGCACAGGCCAGGGAACAAACGCATGCCGAGGCGGAGGCACGCCGCAACATGCCGCGCCCGTCCAACCGGCAAAGCATGGGCGAAGCGTTTGCCAAATCGCTGGTGCGCGCCGCCGCCAGCCAAGCGGGACGCCAGCTTATCCGCGGCGTTCTGGGAAGTTTGCTCAAGTAGCGGAACAATGCCGCCCGGTTGCAACCCCTCGCTGGTCCAAATAGCCACATCGCAGAAAGGGCAACGCTGCCTTAAGTAACAGTGTGGCAAAGCTTCGCCGGGTTCCGCGGGATCGCAAAACGTATGCGTAGACGACAGTGAGTATTTCGGCGGATTGCTCCTCGGACGAGACCGAAATCGATATCAAAGCCCTGGCACAGGTGGTTGCGCGCTATCGCAAACCCAGCCGGGTCCGCAGCATGTTCGAACTGGTGGTCACTGTCGGCGCGCTGGCCCTGTTGTGGGCCGCGATGTGGGCGTCCCTTTATGTCGGCTATTGGCTGACGCTGTTGCTGGCCGTGCCCGCCGCCGGATTTCTCGTGCGGGTATTCCTGATCCAGCACGATTGCGGACACGGCGCGTTCTTTCACGAACGCACAACCAATGATTGGGTCGGCCGCGTTCTCGGTGTCCTGACCTTCACGCCTTACGATGTGTGGCGGCATGCGCATGCAGCCCACCACGCCACGACAGGCAATCTCGACAAGCGCGGTCTCGGCGACATCGAAACGCTGACGGTGGGCGAATATCGCGCCCGGTCATGGCTGGGACGTGCAGCTTACCGGCTGTACCGCAACCCCGTGGTCATGTTCGGTGTGGGCCCGGCTTATGTTTTCATCCTGCAGCACCGTCTGCCGTGGGGCGGAATGATGCGTGATGGTTGGCGGCCCTGGCTGAGTTCGATTGCAACCAACGCGGCGATCGCGTCGGCCGTGGTAGGCATGATGTTCCTGGTGGGACCGTGGGATTTCATCATCATTCACCTGCCGGTCCTGGTGCTGGCCGCCTCCATTGGCGTCTGGCTGTTCTATGTTCAGCACCAGTTCGAAGACACGGTGTGGGCGCGCAACGACGACTGGTTGCCGCATGAAGCAGCCCTCTACGGCAGCTCCTATTATGAACTGCCCAAAGTGCTGCAGTGGCTCACGGCAAACATCGGCATGCACCACATTCATCATCTGAGCAGCCGTATTCCTTATTATCGCTTGCCCCAGGTCATGCGGGCGCATCCACCGCTCCAGCGCGTCGGGCGGGTGACGCTGCTTCAGAGCATCCGCAACGTCCGCCTCACGCTGTGGGACGAGACGAGGCAACGCCTCATCCCCTTCAGCGGCCTCAGAGAACTCGAAGCGGAAAGCTGATCGCGCGTTGGAATGAGCCAGGCGGCAATGACTACGCCGCCGCCAGATTCCTCAGAACATACGGCAGGATGCCGCCGTTCTCGAAGTAACCCACTTCGTCCGCCGTCAGGATCATCAGGTGGAGCGGAAGCTCACCCGTCTTTCCGTCGGGATAATGGATCGTCGCGGTGACCTTCATCTTCGGCGTGAGCTTGCCCGAGAGACCCGGAATATCGATCGCTTCGCGGCCCGTCAGCCCGTAATCGTTGCGCGTCTTGCCCGCCTCGAACACGAAGGGCGCAACGCCCATGCCGACGAGATTGGAGCGATGAATGCGCTCGAAGGTCTCCGCGATCACCGCGCGCACGCCGAGCAATTTCGGCCCCTTTGCCGCCCAGTCGCGCGACGAGCCGGTGCCATATTCCTTGCCGCCGATCACCACGACCGGAACGCCATCGTCCCGGTATTTCATCGCGGCGTCGAAGATCGACATCTCCTCGCCCGAGGGTTGCTTGGGTGAATAATAGACGGTGTTGCCGCCTTCGCGTCCGCCCATCATCTCGTTGCGGATGCGAATGTTGGCGAAGGTGCCGCGCACCATCACTTCATCGTTGCCGCGACGCGAGCCGTAGGAATTGAAATCGGCAACGGCCACGCCGCGCTCGATCAGATATTTCCCGGCCGGCCCATCCTTCTTGATGGAGCCCGCAGGCGAGATGTGATCGGTGGTGATGGAATCGCCGAACAGCGCCAGGATGCGCGCACCCTTGATGTCGGACAGCGCTGAGGGCTCCTTGCCCATGCCGTCGAAATAGGGCGGATTCTTCACATAGGTCGAATTGCCATCCCAGCTATATGTGTTGCCTTTGCGGACTTTCACCTTCTTCCAATTCGCATCGCCGTCGAACACATTGCCGTAACGCGCCTTGAAGCTCGATGCTTTCAGCGCCTTCCTGATGGTCGCCGAGATTTCCTTCGGGCTCGGCCAAATATCGGCGAGATAGACGGGCTCGTTTTCCTTGTCGTAGCCCACCGGCTCTTTCGTCAGGTCGAGATTGATGGACCCCGCGAGCGCATAGGCCACCACCAGCATCGGAGACGCCAGATAGTTTGCGCGCACCAGCGGATGGACGCGGCCTTCGAAGTTGCGGTTGCCGGAGATCACGGCCGCGGCAACCAGATCGCCCTCGTTGATCGCATTGGTCACCGGATCGGGCAGCGGCCCCGAATTGCCGATGCAGGTCGTGCAGCCATAGCCAACAAGCTGGAAACCCAGCTTGTCGAGGTATTTGTCGAGACCAGCCTTCGCCAGATAGTCGGTCACCACCTTGCTGCCGGGCGCGAGCGATGTCTTCACCCATGGGCGCACTTTCAATCCGCGTTCGATGGCTCTCTTCGCAATCAGGCCCGCGCCCACCATCACGCTGGGGTTCGAGGTATTGGTACAGGAGGTGATGGCCGCGATCACCACGTCGCCGTGGCCGATGGATTGTTCGCTGCCGGCGAGTTTCACGCGCTTGTGCGCCTCGGCTTCCTTGCCGAACGTATTGATGAGGGCGGAGGCGAACTCCGTCGCCGCGTTGGCGAGCGACACGCGATCCTGCGGACGGCGCGGACCGGCAAGGCTCGGCTCCACGGTTGACAGG
>CAZTCU010000083.1:4250-9711 GCA_964612235.1 uncultured Rhizobium sp. | reverse complement strand
CGGTTTACAGCGGTATGAACACGAAGAATCTGGTTTCGCTGATTGTCTTTCTGGCGATTTGTCTTGGCATTGCGGCGCTGTCCGGCCTCGCCACGGTGGCGAACATCCCCACCTGGTATGAGGCACTGACCAAACCCTCTTTCACCCCGCCGAATTGGATTTTCGGGCCGGTTTGGACGGTGCTCTATATCCTGATCGCGATCTCGGGATGGATGGTTTGGCGCAAGATCGGCTTCTCGCCGGAGCGGCCTTTGATAATTTACGGATTGCAGCTTGCGCTCAATTTTGCCTGGTCGTTCGTCTTCTTCGGCGCGCATCTCATTGGGCTTGCGGTTGTGAATATCGTGCTGATGTGGCTCGCGATCGCCTGGAATATCGCGCTTTTCTGGCGCGTGGATCCGGTCGCGGCCATTCTGCTTTTGCCCTATCTCGTCTGGGTTTCTTTTGCCTCAGCCCTGAACATTGCAGTGTGGCAACTGAACTAGCCCTCCCCTTGGTCAAAACTTGGTGATATGGAGCGGCCATGGAGCCGCTTTTTCCCCTGCCACTTGCCGAATGGAACGCGCAGCCTTCCGCCGCCCAGCGACAGCAAGCCATCGGCGCACTGGAAAGCGGGCAAGTTCTTTTTTTTCCGCAGCTCCCGTTCGTATTGCGCGCGGAAGAGAACGAGCTTCTATCCCCTGCTCTTTCCAACGGCCGGGCTAAGAACATCAGTCTGGATCCGAGAGGCAAGCTGAAACACATCGATGTCACGCCAGCGCAGCACGAGCTGCTTCAGGCGATGATGGAGCGGTTTGCGCGCGATTCAGTGGGGCTGGTGAGCAATCTGTTTCCCGGCTATGCCGCGAAACTAGAGCGGGCACGCACTTCCTACCGGCCGGTGGAGATCGCGGGCCGCACTTATTCGCCGGTGAAGGACGACACGCGGCTGCATGTCGATGCCTTTCCGACGCGGCCGATGCGCGGGCGCAGGATTTTGCGGCTGTTCGCCAACATCAATCCGAACGGCAAACCGCGGCTTTGGCATGTGGGTGAGCCGTTTGCGGATATGGCGGCGAAAATCCTGCCGAAGGTGCGCGAACCGATTGCGTTGACGCCGTTTATGCTGGCGGCTGTCGGTGCCACGCGCGGGCGGCGTTCTGCTTACGACAATCTGATGCTGGGGCTGCACGACAATGCCAAGCTCGATGAGAACTATCAGCGCATGACCATGCACAACGAGATTGCGTTTCCCGCCGGATCGACCTGGCTTTGTTTCACCGATCAGGTGATGCACGCGGCGTTGGCAGGACAATTCGTGCTGGAACAGACGTTCCATCTCGATATCGACGTAATGGCGGAGCCGGCACGCGCGCCGATCAAGGTGCTGGAACGGATGACGGGAAGAACACTCGCTTAACCCGCCAGCGCCATCGCGCTTGCAAATTGCAGGTCGGCGAGGCGCGCATAAAGCCCACCGCGGGCGACAAGCTCGGCGTGGCTGCCTTCGCCGACGATGCGGCCCTTGTCCATCACCACGATGCGCTTGAGCTTCTGGATGGTCGCCAGACGATGCGCGATGACGATGGTGGTGCGGCCCGCCATCAGATTGGCGAGACCTTGCTGCACCAATCGCTCGTTTTCGGAATCGAGTGCGGAGGTGGCTTCATCGAGGAGCAACAGTGGTGCATCGCGAAGGATCGCGCGCGCGATCGCCAGGCGCTGGCGCTGGCCACCCGACAGCGTGATGCCGCGCTCGCCGACGAGGGTTTCATAGCCTTGCGGAAGCGCGACGATGAATTCGCTGGCGGCGGCGGCTTCGGCGGCGCGTTTGACGTCTTCATCGCTCGCATCGAGGCGGCCATAACGAATGTTGTCGGCAATGGTGCCGGAGAAGATCGCGGGGTCCTGCGCCACCAGCGCGATGTGCCTGCGCAGGTCGGTGGGATCGAGATCGGCCACGTCGACGCCATCGAACAGGATGCGTCCGTCCTGCGCCGCGAAATAGCGCAGCAACAACTGGAAGACGGTGGATTTTCCCGCGCCCGACGGGCCGACGAGCGCAATGGCTTCGCCGGGCTCGATCTTCAGCGAGAAGCCATCCAGCGCCGCGTAGTCGGGGCGCGTGGGATAGTGGAAGGTGACGTTGTCGAACGCGACCGCGCCTTTCGACGGTTCGGGAAGCAAAAGCGGTTTGGCCGGCGCCTTCACGTCGGGTTCGACATGGAGCAATTCCATCAACCGCTCGGTCGCGCCCGCCGCGCGTTGCAGGTCGCCCCAGGTTTCGCTGAGCGCGCCGAAACCGCTTGCCACCAGCACGGCGTAGAGAATGAACTGCATCAGTTCGCCGGCGGTCATGGTGTGAGCGATGACATCGCGCGCGCCGACCCAGAGCACGCCCACCACGCAGGTGGCCATCGCAAAGATCGTCACCGCCGTCATGGCGGCGCGCGCGCGGGTGCGCGTGATGGCGACATCGAACGAGGTTTCGACGTTCGCGCCGAACAGCCTGCGGTCTTCATTTTCGTGGGTGAAGGCTTGCACCGTCTGCACGGCGTTGAGCGTTTCGCTGGCGCGCGCGCTGGTATCGGCCACGCGATCCTGCGTCTTGCGCGAAAGCGAGCGTACCCAACGGCCGAAGCCGATCAGCGGCAGCATGATGAGGAACACCGCCGCCAGCACGAGGCCGGACAATTTGAGGCTCGTCAGGAAGAGAAGGATCAATCCGCCCGTCAGCATCACGATATTGCGCATCGCGACCGACGCCGACGAACCGATCACCGTCTGGATCAGCGTCGTGTCGGCGGTGAGGCGCGACAGCACTTCGCCGGTGCGCGTGATCTCGAAGAAGGCGGGCGTCAGCGACAGGACGTGATCGAAAACCGCCTTGCGGATGTCGGCGATCACCCGTTCACCGAGCCAGCTCACGAAATAGAAGCGGGTGGCGGTGGCCAGACCAAGGATCGCGGCGACGGCGATCAGCGCCAGGAAGTATTGGCCGATCTGGGCGGCGTAACGCTCGTCGAACCCGTGATCCATCATCCGGCGGACGGCGACGGGAATCACGAGGCTGGCGGTCGAGGAGCAGAGCAATGCGACCACGGCGACCGTGATCCGACCACGATAGGGTTTGAGGAAAGGCGCAAGCCGCCACAACGGCTCCAGCGAGCGGGCCTTTTCGCGGCCTGCCGCAGTATGGGCCACCTGGGCGGCGTACTCTTCGCTGGATTGGGCCATGGCAGGACTTTCTATAGCGGAACCGGGGGGTTGCCGCGAACCGGACCCTTCGCCGCGTGAGCCGGGTTGCCAGCCCCGCCCCTATCCCCTATAAGCCGCGGCCTTCCGAGCCAAAGGGCCTAAAGCCATGAAAAAGGGCATTCATCCCGACTATCATTTCGTGGACGTCGCACTGAACGACGGCACCACCTATCGCACCCGCACGACCTGGGGCGAGGCCGGCCAGAAGCTGACGCTCGACATCGATCCGACCACGCACCCGGCCTGGACCGGCGGCCAGCAGCAGCTGCTCGACCGTGGCGGCCGCCTGACGCGCTTCAACAAGCGCTTTGCGGAATTCGTGAAGAAATAAGTTTCGTAAGCACTGCCCTTGTCTTGACCCGCGAATGCGAGCCACAGGTGGCGTTGCTACGCTTTCGAGTATCGAAACAAAAATTCCCAGAACCTGAAACGACAGGCCAGACGTCAACTGGGTGGCCCGCATTCGCGGGCCATGACATTTGATGGGAGTGGATTAAGCGACGCTTTCGCCGAATGCTTGTTCCAGCATGTTGAAATGCGCCTGCACGCCGGGCTTGGCCGGGAGCGCGCCGAACAGTTCGTCATCCAGTCGCGCGATGCGGCGATACAGATTGTCGCTGCGTTCGAGCAGATCGCGCAATGTCGGCGGCAGAAGTTCGACGCCTTCCTCGCGCCCGCCGAAGCAGATTTCCTTGGAACCAAGGCGATAGCGGTCGCCCCTGGCATCTTCGGGACTCATCTCGCCTTCGTGCACGGCGCGTTGCACGAGCAGCCAGCTTGCGGCCTGCATCAGGCGCGTGGTCACGCGCATGCTTTCACCAGCATAAAGCATCGCTGCTTTGCGCGGCAGGTCGCGCGATTCCTGGCGTCCGCGGCCATCGAGATAGCGCGCGGTTTCCTCAACCAGCGCCATACCTTCGTTGAAGGTGCGATCGAACATCGCCGAGCCGGCGAACTCGCGCAGATCGAGCGCGGTCGCGGCGTTATTATCCAATCCAGCCGTCGTCATCGGCATTTGTCCCCGGCGATCAATGCGAGCGGAAGCTACCAACTCAAATCCTAACAGAGAAGCGCAAATGATGCACGAAACACGAAAAGCGCACATCTTCTTCGGTAATGGATAATGTTCAGCTTCGCGCATCTTAACGATGATTTGCGAGGCGTAAGCGCCTTTACCTTTTGAAGAATGCGTCGGCGGCGGACTTCGTGTGCCTGCGCGCCGCTATCGCTTCGCGGCTGCGCCCGATCTCTGCTTCCAGCACCGCGATTCGCGCCTCCAATTCGTGTTCGGAGAGCGCGGAAAGATCTTGCCCAGGCACGATATCGGGCAACTTCTTTTTCGGCAGCAACTCTTCGGGATCGATGGCCATGGCAGCGCCCTCTGGAGCCAGTGTAAGTCTCTGTTACAGTGTGGAACAGGTCAATTCTTGAAAGCAGGCCAAATGAAAGCCATTCAGGTTCAGCGCGACGGCTCCGACATAAAGCTGATTCTGGCGGATATCGAAAAGCCCGCGCCGCGCGACGGCGAAGTGCTGATAAAGGTCGCGGCCGCCGGCGTGAATCACGCCGATCTCATCCAGGCGCGCGGCGGCTATCCGCCGCCGCCCGGCGCACCGGACACGCTGGGGCTCGAAGTCTCGGGCGAGATCGTGGAAGTGGGAACCGGCGTTTCGCAATGGCACGTTGGCGATCAGGTTTGCGCATTGCTCGGCGGCGGCGGTTACGCGCAATTCGTTGCGGTCTCGCAGCTTTGCCTGTTGCCAATCCCCAAAGGCGTTTCGTCGATCGATGCGGCGGCGTTGCCGGAAGTGCATTTTACCGTGTGGACGAATCTGATGGATGCGGCACGGTTGAAAAAGGGTGAAAGCGTTCTGATACACGGCGGATCGAGCGGCATCGGAACGGCGGCAATTCAACTCTGCGCCGCGCGCGGACATACGGTGTTCACCACCGCGGGCAGCAAGGAGAAGTGCGAGGCCTGCGAAAAACTCGGTGCTACGCGCGCGATCAATTATCGCGAAGAAGATTTCGTCGAAGTCGTGAAAGCGGCAACCAATGGCAAAGGCGTGGACGTGATCCTCGACATGGTCGGCGGCGATTATATAGAGAAGAATTTCCGCGCGGCGGCGATCTGGGGGCGCATAGTCAACATCGCGTTCCAAAAAGGCATGGTGGCGGAAGTGAATTTCGCTTCGATGCTGATGAAGCGGTTGAGCTTGATGGC
>CAZTCU010000083.1:0-4150 GCA_964612235.1 uncultured Rhizobium sp. | reverse complement strand
GCCGCCTTCCTCGACAATTGGACGTTCGAGCGAAGGGACGGGGCGGAAAGCCTCGCCCGGGAAAGGGAAAACCTATGGCCGACAAACCACTTATGCCCAAGGCGACCGCCGTCTGGCTGGTCGACAACACCTCGCTGTCCTTCGAGCAGATCGCCGAATTCTGCGGCTTGCATCCGCTGGAGGTGAAGGGCATCGCCGACGAGGACGTGGCGAAAGGTATCAAGGGCCAGGACCCCGTGGCGTCGGGCCAACTCACCCGCGAGCAGATCGAGGCGGCGGAGAAGAACCCCAAGCTGCGCCTCAAGATGGCGCCGCCGAAATACAAGATCCCGCCGGTGAAGATCAAAAAGGCGCCGCGTTACACGCCAGTATCGAAGCGGCAGGACAAGCCGGACGCGGTTTACTGGATCCTGCGCAACCATCCCGAATTCGGCGACGCCGACATCATCAAGCTGGTCGGCACCACCAAGGCGACGATCCAGAAGATTCGCGAGCGCTCGCACTGGAACGCGCCGAACATCAAGGCGGTCGATCCGGTGACATTGGGGCTGTGCTCGCAGCTGGAACTCGACCTTGCCGTGACGCGCGTCAACCAGCGCCGCGAACGCCAGGCGAAGAAGGCGGCGAAGATGGGCGGCACGCTGAAGCCCGTCGACGATACGCTTGCCTCGGCACCCGCCGATGAGCATGCGGCCGACGAAGAGTAATCACACAGTCTCTTCGGTTTCCGGACTGCGCGGGTCGAGCTCGAGGGCGACGGGCGATGCCTGTTGCGGCATGGGGCTGAACGTATCGCGATATTCGTCCGGCGCGGGCTCCATCTTTCGGATGCGATAGAGCGTGTAGAGCGCGAACGCGGCGTGGATCACCGCCGTATAGTAGAACAGCGCCTGCATGCCTGCACGCGCGGTGACGAGCGCGGCCAGGATCGGCCCCGCGACCGAGGCCAGCGAGTTCACCAGCAGCAATGTGGCCGACGCTTCGACGAACGCTTCGCGCGGCAGGCGATCATTGGTGTGCGCGACGGCAAGCCCGTAGCACGGCAGCGCGGTCATGCCGAAGATCGTCACAAGCACGAGCGTGCGGGCGATGTTGTGACCCCCGAAATATCCCAATGACACGCCGGAGGCCGCGGCAAGCAACGTCACCGCCACGATCACGATGCGCCGGTCCATGCGATCGGAAAGCCGGCCCACAGGCACCTGCACGATCGCCCCGCCGAGTGCGAAAGCGCACATGAACGCGGCAAGCAGGCCCTGATGCAGATTGTTGGCCTGCGCATAGACGGGGGCGAGCGTCCACACCGCCCCGTTGGCAAGCCCCACCACGATGCAGCCCATCACACCGACGGGTGCCACCGCAAACAGGCGAGCAGGCCGCAATCGCGGAATGGGCGCGGGGCTTGGTTGCGGCAGACGCGTGAGGCCCATCGGAATCAGGCACAACGCATAAAAAATGGCGGAAAGATTGAACAGCGAGAAACTTTGCGCGCCGCCCGCGATCAGCAGGCCCTGACCGACGATGAGGCCGGTATAGTTGATCGTGAGATAGGACGCGAAGATGCGGCCACGCGTTTCGTTCGTCGCCCGATCGTTCAGCCAGCTTTCGATTACCATGTAGAGATTGGCGGCGGAGAAACCTATCCCTGCGCGGATCAGCGTCCACACCACTTCGTTGACGATCAAGGGTTGGGCGATCGCGGTTGCGGCAGCCAATCCTGCGGCCACCGCGAAAGTGCGGCTGTGGCCCACACGCAGGAGCAAACGCGGGCCCGCGAAACAGCCTATGAAGAACCCAGCGTAATAGGCCGATCCCATGAAACCGATGGCGAGATCGCTGAAACCTTCGAGATGGGCGCGGACCGGCGTGACCGTACCGAGCAGGCCGTTGCCGGTGAGGAAGATGAGCGTCGCCAGAAGAATCGCGGCGACGGCATAGATGTGTTTTCCCATGACGAACGCCGGGACCCGGAATCAGACGACGTAACGCGCCACCAGAAATCCTGCGACGATGAGCGCGAGAAAGCCGATCATGACATATTCGAGGCGCTTTTCGATGAAATTCCGGATCGGTTCCCCGAAATAGGCGAGCAGCCCCGCTACGATCCCGAAACGCAGCCCCCGTGTGATGGCGGAAAGCACCACGAACAGGAAGAGATTGTAGCCCGCAAAGCCCGAGGCGATGGTCACGAGCTTGTAAGGAATGGGCGTCGCGCCCTTGATGAGGATGATCCACGCGCCGTACTCGGCATACATGGCGCGGAATTTTTCCAGGTCGGAGCCGTAGCCATAGACCGAGATCAGCCAGTGGCCGACGGAATCGTAGAGCAGCGAGCCGATGGCATAGCCGAGCAATCCGCCCAGCACGGACCACAACATGCACCAGCCCGCGAGCAGCAGCGCGCGCTTGCGGTCGGCCAAAGCCATGGGAACGAGCATTATGTCCGGCGGGATCGGGAAGAATGAGGCTTCGGCGAAGGACACCGCGGCCAGCATCATCCAGGCGTGGCGGCCTTCGGCATGGCGCATCAGCCAGAAATAGAGCCCGCGCAAGGGTCCGCCGCGCGAAACGGTTTCGGTGTGGCCCGACATTGGGTATCCGGTCGAAATGCCGGGCCTTCTAACAACGCGCGCTGCATTCGTCCATCCGAGGTGCTTGCCCGGTCAATCCGAGTTCTTTAGCGTTCCGCGCTTTCCCGGCGACTGGACCAATGGCGAAGCGTAAACCCAAAAAGACGCGCAAAATCGCGAAACCGCGCAAGATCACGAAAGCGGCGAAGACTCGAAAGGCAAAGAAGCCGGCATCCGCGAAACCGAACATCGCAGCGCGCCCGGCCAAGGGCACGGGCAAGCGGATTCCGGCGCGTCCGCGCAAGTCGCTGACACGGCGCGCTGGCGATGCGCTGCGCGCGGTGCCGCAGGTCAAGCTGCGCGTGGGCGCCAGCGCCTATGACCGCGATCTCGACCGCAACGCCGCCAACTACCAGCCGCTGACGCCGATTTCCTATCTGGAACGCGCCGCAACCGTCTTTCCCGACGCCATCGCCATCGTGCATGGCAAGGCGCGCACGACTTATGCCGATTTCTACACGCGGTCACGACGACTGGCGTCCGCCCTGCGCAAGCGCGGCGTGAAGAAGAACGATACCGTGGCGGTGATGCTCGCCAACACGCCGCCGATGCTCGAAGTGCACTATGGCGTACCGATGGCGGGCGCGGTGTTGAACGCGCTCAACACGCGCCTCGATGCGCCGACGCTTGCCTTCATGCTGGATCACGGCGAAGCGAAAGTGCTGATCGCAGACCGCGAATTCGCCGGCACCGCCAGGGACGTGCTGAAACTCGCCAAAACAAAACCGTTGGTGATCGACTATGACGATCCCGAATTCCCGCAGAGCGGCGAATTGCTGGGTTCGCTCGAATACGAGGATTTCCTCAAGGAAGGCGACCCCGACTTTGCGTGGATGGGCCCTGCAGACGAATGGGATGCGATCGCGCTCAACTACACGTCGGGCACCACGGGCAATCCCAAGGGCGTGGTGTTCCACCATCGCGGCGCGGCGCTCATGGGATATGGCAACATCATCTCGGCCAATATCGGCAAGCGGCCCGTCTATCTCTGGACGCTGCCGATGTTTCATTGCAACGGCTGGTGCTTTCCGTGGTCGCTCTCGGTCGTGACGGGCACGCATGTCTGCCTGCGCTGGGTTCGCGCCAAGGCGATGTATGAGGCCATTGCGGAACATGGCGTCACACATATGTGCGGCGCGCCCATCGTGATGTCGACGTTGTTGAATGCGGCCGACGACGAGAAGAAGTCGTTCGACCATCGCGTGGAATTCGTCACCGCGGCAGCACCTCCGCCGGAAGCGGTGCTCGCGGCGATGGACGGCGCGGGTTTCAACGTCACCCATGTCTATGGATTGACGGAGACCTATGGACCGGCGGTCGTCAACGATTGGAAGCCTGTCTGGGATTCGCTGGGCCCGGTCGAGAAGGCAACAAAGAAAGCGCGTCAGGGCGTGCGCTATCACGCGCTCGAAGCGCTCACGGTGATGGACCCGGAAACGATGGAGCCGGTGGCCGCCGACGGCGAGACGCTGGGCGAAGTGATGTTCCGCGGCAATATCGTGATGAAGCGCTATCTCAAG
>CAZTCU010000082.1:0-9720 GCA_964612235.1 uncultured Rhizobium sp. | reverse complement strand
TTCGAGCACCGCGCCGGTGATCGCGTTGGGGCGATAGGTCGTGCAGCCCTTGCAGCCTGTTTCATAGGCTTTCAGATAGACGTCCTTGAACGCCTCGAATGAGATCGATTGCGGCACGTTGATGGTCTTGGAGATCGAACTGTCGATGTGTTTCTGCGCGACGGCCTGCACCGCGAGGTGATCGTCGGGCGAGAGCTCCTGCGCGCTCACGAAATAATCGGGCAGCGTCGCATCTTCGCCGAAGCGCGCGCGGAAGGCGCGCCAGGCATAATCGCTGACGCGCTCTTCGCTGCGCGTGCCGTCGGCGCGCAGCACATGCCGGGTGAAGCTGTAGGCGAACACCGGCTCGATGCCGCTCGACACGTTGTCGGCGAACAATGAGATCGTGCCGGTGGGCGCGATGGAGGTGACAAGCCCGTTGCGGATGCCGTGGGCGGCGATCTTGTCACGAATGGTTTGCGGCAAACGCTGCACGAAGGGACGCGCGAGGAATTCCTCGCGGTCAAACAGCGGAAACGCGCCTTTTTCCGCAGCGATATCGGCGGAAGCGTCGTAGGCCGCATGACACAACACCGACAGCCAGCGGTCGATCAGCTTCAGGCTTTCCGGCGAACCGTAGCGCACGCGGCAGAAGATCAATGCATCGGCAAGTCCCGTGACACCGAGCCCGATGCGCCGCTTCGCCATCGCCTCAGCGCGCTGCGCTTCCAGCGGAAAGCGCGAAATGTCGATCACATTGTCAAGCATCCGCACGGCAGTGCGCGTGAGGCGCGCAAGTTCGTCTTCGTCGAGCACCGCGTTCTCGTCGAACGGGTTCTTCACGAGTTTGGCGAGATTGATCGAGCCAAGCAGACACGCGCCGTAAGGAGGAAGTGGCTGTTCGCCGCAATTATGCGCCCACAACCCGTTGGCATCGAATGCGTTAAGGCCGGGAACGGCGGCATCGAAAACCTCGGCGGCTTCCGCCTCTTCGACCGCTTCCACCGTTGCGCAGAAATATTCGCGGTTTGGTGCGCGGCGATAATTGGCAAGCAGATGGTTCAGAGTTGTCGATTTCACCGTGTCAGAGAACCCAATGCGGTCGCGATAGACGAACAGGTTGTCACCTGAGATCACCAATTCGTGCTGGTCGCGGACGGCGTAGGATTTGTGGCCGCCCTTGCCATCGGGCAGGCGTTTGAATCCTTCCTGCCTGCGCTGTTTGTAGATCGTCGCGACAATGCCCAATCGCAGAAGTATTCGCTGGGCCGCTTCGAGCGTGTCGAGATCGCTTTGCGCGAGCCTGACACTCACGCCTTTGGTTTGCTGGCCCTGTACGCTGCCGTCGGCGTCGAATAACCCGCGCAGGAAAGCGGAGCAGAAGGCGCTTGAACGCCGTTCCATGGCAGCGGTAACGATCTTGTTGCCGGGCGACAGGCCCATGTCGTGTGCAAGCTGCTTCAGCGCACCGAGCGCAAGACGATATTCGCCGCGGCCTGGCACTTCGATCCAGCCTGTGAAATCCGCACGATGCGGCAAGGTGCGCGCGGCCGCTTCGGCTGCTTCCATCACACCGCGAATGCCGGGTCTTTCGTCTGCGCCATTAACGGTTCTTTGTCCGGGCCACGCGCAAAGGATGGCCTTGTCGCTCTTCAGCGTTCCGTCGCCGACCAGAAGTCCAAGCAGATAACCTTCGGCATCGTCGTTCTGTGCTGTGCCCCACTCGGATTGAGAACGGTGATTGTGCAAAAGGATTTCGTCGCCGGCGGCGAGTGAACCGATCTCAATCCATTCCCACTCACAGGACCAGCGCGTGCGGCGTGTGACCTTTCGGATGCGATGATCCGGTGTGCCGCGCAGCTTATGACCTTCGCGAGTCCGTAAACCGACTGTGGGCTTGACGCCTTGCGGGAAGAACCCGCGCTCGTCGCTCGGCCAGGGCTGCCCGTCGGCAATCGCGGTGAACGGTTTTCCAATGAGCTCCGCAATCTGGCGTGGGCCTTCGTCGGTTTGAATCCAGCTGTCGGCCGTCAGGCACGGGTTGGTCGCGCGGATGGTTTCGCAATAGGCGAGGTTGTTTTCGCGGTTGATGCGGTCGATGAAGATCACGCCGGGTTCGGCGGCGTCGTAGGTGGCGCGCATGATGCGGTCCCACAGATCGCGGGCGCGCAATGTTTTGTAGACTTTGCCGTCGAATTTCAGATCCCAGTTCGTGTCGGCCTTCACCGCGTCCATGAAGGCGTCGGTGGCGAGCACCGAGAGGTTGAACATCGACAGGCGGCCCTGCTGGCGCTTGGCTTCGATGAAATGTTCGATGTCGGGATGATCGCAAGACAAGGTCGCCATCATCGCGCCGCGTCTGCTGCCTGCGCTCATGATGGTCCGGCACATCGCGTCCCACACATCCATGAACGAGACGGGGCCCGAGGCGTCGGCGCCGACGCCCGCAACGGGGGCGCCTTTCGGGCGCAAGGTCGAGAAGTCGTAACCGATGCCGCCGCCTTGCTGGAGCGTCAGCGCCGCCTCGCGCAGATGCGAGAAGATGCCGTCCATCGAATCCTCGATGCGGCCCATCACGAAGCAGTTGAACAAGGTCACGTTGCGCTCAGTGCCCGCACCCGCGAGGATTCGGCCCGCGGGGAGGAGGCGGTGACCCGCGAGGGCTTCGCCGAAGGCTTGCGCCCATTGGCGGCGGTGGCCGGGGGATTCGGCTTGGGCGGCGGCGAGCGCCACGCGCGACCAGCTTTCGGCCACGTCTTTTTCTAGGGGCGTGCCGTCCGGCGCTTTGAGCCGGTACTTCATGTCCCAAATCTGGCGGGAGATATCGCTCATAGTCCTAGTATCCCGCCAAAGCCTTTCACCAACCAATTGTTTTCGGGTTTTTGCGATGGGGAGGGGGTGGGGTACCCCGCTCTCCGGGGCAGCAACCCTGGCACGGAAATATAATGCCGAACGGGTGTTAAAGCAATGAATGTTCTCTTATTGTTCTTGGCCCGGAACTCATGGCTTGGTCCAGAAAAATAACAACCGCGACGATGCAAATTGGACTAGGCCCGACAGATCGCTGTCGACAGTATCGACCCCTGATCCGCCGCAATCGGTTGCGTATGCGGGATGGCGCCATGCCTCACCGGGAGCTTTCCCATGACCCCCACCATTACCGCCTTTGAACGCTCGCCCGATGGCGGCAAGGGACTGGCGCGCGATACGCGCGTTCGTTGGGCGCTGGAGGAAGTGGGCCAGCCTTACAAGGTTCGTCTTGTTTCGTTCGATGCGATGAAGGAACCCGCGCATCTGGCGCTTCATCCGTTCGGTCAGATTCCGACCTATGAAGAAGGCGATCTCGCGCTGTTCGAGACGGGAGCGATCGTGTTCCACATCGCACAGCGCCATGGGGGCCTGTTGCCGGACGATGCGAATGCGCGGGCGCGCGCGATCACATGGATGTTCGCCGCGCTCAACACTGTGGAACCGCCGATCCTTGAACTCACAACCGCCAAACTGCTGGAGGGCGACAAGCCCTGGTCCGCGGAGCGCTTGCCGCTTGTCCAGGACCGCGTCCGTAACCGGCTGGGCCAGCTTTCCGCTCGCCTGGGCGAAGCCGAGTGGCTCGACGGTGCGTTCAGCGCGGGCGACCTGATGATGGTGTCGGTGCTGCTCAGGTCGAGGGCGTCGGGGTTGCTGGACGAATATCCAAACCTGGCCGCCTACGTCGCCCGCGGCGAAGCGCGGCCCGCCTACAAACGTGCTTTCGCGGCACAGTTGGCGATTAACAAACCACCCGCCGGCTAACAAATGCCGGCTCCGGCTTCGCTTCAATCCGAAAATCCGTTTGACGCGAGGCTGGCGCGGCCCTCCGCGACGAGTTTCGCTGTCGCGGTTTCGATGCGGGTTTCGAGGGCGGACATGAACTCGGCGCGTTTGAGGCCAGGCGGGATGAGGGGAAGGAATTCGACGATGATGGTGCCGGGCTTTTTCAGGAAACCGCCGGGGCCGGTCCAGAACAGGCCGGAATTGAGCGCGACGGGCGCGCAAGGGACGCCGATCTGTCCGTAGAGTCCGGCGACGCCGGGTTTGTAATCGGGGGCTGCGCCCGGTTTCTTGCGCGTGCCTTCGGGGAAGATGAGCACGCAGCGGCCTTGCGCGAACACCGCTTTGGCATCGGCCGCCATCTTGCGCAGCGCGCTTGCCTTGCCGTCGCGGTCGATGGCGATCATCTGCGCTTTGCGCACGAACCAGCCGTAGAACGGGATCAGCCCGAGTTCGCGCTTGAAGACCATGGCGGGTTTGTCGAGCAGCACATAGAGCGCGATGGTGTCCCACATGCTCATATGCTTGGCGGCGGCCAGCACGGGCTCGCGCGGTGGGAGCCCTCGCACTTCGTAACGCACGCCCGCGATGACGCGCAGGCCCCAGAAGGTGGCGTGACACCATATGAAGGCCGCGCTGCGCATCACGCGCGGCGGCAAGAGCAGCAGCGGCGTGTAGAGAAGGCTCAATATTGTCGAGGAGAGCGCGAACCACAAAAAGAAGATCGCCGAGCGGATGACGACGAGGATCATTTCCTGTCCTCGTTCAGTTTGACGAGCAGCGGGTTGATCGCGCGGTTCATCGCCACGCTCGCCAGATATTTCGCGTATTCGCTGTTGAGCAGTTTCAAGGTGTGCGGGTTGCGCCACCAATGCACGAAGTCGATGTCCTGGGGCTCGACCGGATAGGGCTGGAGCGTCACGCCCGGCATCGCAGTGGAGAACTCGGTGAGCGTGCGCGGCATGTGATAATTGGCCGTCACCACGATCAGGCTTTTGTAGTCGTGGGTCAGCACCCAGTCGGCGGTCTCCTGCGCGTTGCCGCGCGTGTCGGCGGCGATGAAGCCCAGATCGGCGCAGCAATCGAAGCGGCGCTTGCCGTGCGCCACGCGCTTCAGGTCCGCCTTGGTCGCGGAAAGATCGACGCCGGTGATGAGAAGACGCTTGCCCAGTTTCTGTTCCAGCAGCGAAGCCGCGCGGTCGAGCCTCAATTCGCCGCCCGTCAGCGCCACGATGGCGTCGGCGCGATGCGGTTTGGGCGGCGGCCTGTTCACGTTATCGACGAAGAGGAAAAGCCCCGCCGCATAACCGATGGCCGCCAGTATGATGAGCGAAAATAATCGGCGCATTCAGTAGATTTTCCGCAAAGCCGCCATCACCGAAATCCGTGTCGTGATCCAGGCGATGAGGCCCGATCCCATCGGCACCGCGATCAGCCACAAGGCTTCCAGCGGCTTGAGCGACATGGGCGGCAGGAACGGCACGGCTTCGTAGCCCGCCATCTCCAATCCGCCCGCCGCGACGAACACGATGGCGGCGATGCCCGCACCGACCGCAGATGCCGCCAGCGCGGAGAGGAAGTAGTGGCGTTCGAAGGCGCGGGAAATGAAGCCGGGATGGGCGCCCATCTGGTGCAGCAACTGGACGATCTCGTGATGGGCCTGCAACCCTGCGCGCGTCGCGAAGGTGACGGCGGCGGCGGTGGCGATCGCGATCAGCAGCAATATTCCGTACCCGGACAATATCACGGCGTTGGCCAATCCCTTGAGCCGGTCGATCCACTGGCTGTGATCGTCGAGCATCGCGTCGGGCACGGCGGCTTTGAGAGACTTGCGCAAGGCGGGCACGTCGACGTCCGCGCCCGGCACGACCTTGGCGTCGATCAGGCGCGGCAGAGGCAGATCGGCGACGATGGCGTCCGCGCCGAGCCATGGCTCGACGAGTTTCAATGCGTCGGCGCGGCTGACGGGTGTGACGACCGCGATCCCCGGTGTGTTGCGCAACACGGCGATGGCGCGCTCGGCGTCGCGTTCGAGCGCGGGTTCTGCGTCGCCTTCGAGCGGCGGCAGGATCTGGACCGTGAGTTGGCCCGCCAGCCCCGAACGCCAGCTTTGGGCAGCCCGGTCGGCGACCAGCGAGGCGCCGAGCGCAAGGGCCGCGAGAAACGCCATCACCGCGATCATCAGATCGAGCGGTCCGGCGGCGGTGTCGCGCGGAAGGATGCGAAGCTTCTCGCTCATGCGCGCGGTATCCGCATTTCGACGAGGCGCCCGTCCACCAGCCGCATCTCGCGGGCCTTGGCGCGTTCGATCAGCGCGCGGTCGTGGGTGGCGATCAGCACGGTGGTGCCCAGCCGGTTCAGCTCGGCGAAGAGGCGAATGAGGCGCGCGCCCATTTCGGGGTCGACATTGCCGGTGGGTTCGTCGGCCACCAAGAGGTCGGGGCGGGCGACGACGGCGCGCGCGATGGCCACGCGCTGCTGCTCGCCGCCGGAAAGCGTGTGGGGCGGGGCGTCCATCCGGTCGCCCAAGCCGACCCAGGACAGAAGCTCCTGCACGTCCTGGGCATATGGGCCCTCCTTGCGGCCCGCGAGCTTCAGGGGCAGCGCCACATTGTCGAAGGCCGAGAGGTGGTCGAACAGCCGGAAGTCCTGGAACACCACCCCGATACGGCGGCGGATGGCCGGGAAGTCCTGCCGCCTTGTGGTGGCGAGGTCGCGTCCGAACAGCGAGATCAGGCCGCGCGAGGGGGGCTCGGCCAGGAAGATGAGCTTGAGCAGCGTGGTCTTTCCGGCGCCGGAAAGGCCGGTCAGGAAGGTGAAGGAGCCGGGCTCCAGCCGGAAGGTGATGTCCCGGAGCACCTCCGGGCCTGCCCCATACCGCATGCCGACATTTTCGAAGCGAACCATGATTCGGAAAATAGCTGGCGGGGCCCACGGTTACCATGATTGTAACCAACACTGTGCTTTGCTTGCGGGCAGGGCTTTGCTCTGCCTATTTTCTGGATCACCTGTATTACGGTTACCATGATCTTAACCTGCCCCAACTGCGCCACCCGATACCAAGCCGACGCGGCCAAATTCCTGCCCGACGGCCGCAAGGTGCGTTGCGCCAAATGCGGCCACACCTGGCACCAATCCGCGCCCGAAACGGAGGCGGCACCGGTTGCCGCCGCCGTCGAGACGGCAACGGAAGCAGCAGCGCCCGAGACGCACGTACAGCCGGAGGCAGCGAAAGCGCCCGAACCCCTGAGCGTCGTTTCGAGCGAAGGTGTGTCGTCGGCGTGGCGTTTGGGCGCGCTCGCCGGATGGGCGGCGCTGATCGCTGTGGTGGCACTTCTTGCGTGGGCGGCGATCGCGTTCCGTCAGGGTGTCGCCTCGGTCTGGCCGCAGACGGCGACGGTCTATTCCTGGATCGGCTTGGACGTGAACACGGTGGGGCTCGCTTTTCAGGACGTGAGCTATCGCGTGACGAGCGAAGACGACATGCCGGTGCTGCACATCCGCGGCAAGGTCATGAACATCACCGCGCGCACGCTGTCCGTGCCGGCGATCCGCGCGGCGCTCACCGACGACGCTCGGCGCGAACTCTATGACTGGAAGATCACCGCGGACGCGAAAAACCTCGCGCCCGGCAAATCGGCCAACTTCACCGCCCGCCTGCCGAGCCCGCCGTCCGGCGCGCGCCATGTGGATCTGAAATTCGTCGAAGGCTGAGTTGAAGCCGTGAGTCACAAAGTTCTCGTCAGCGAGACCGAAATCTTCCAGCGCATGGCCATGCTCGCCGACGAAATCGTGGGCGCGCGCGTGCAGCCGGATATGGCGGCGGTGGTGCTGGTGGGAGGATTTGTTTTCGCGGCCGATCTGCTGCGCGCCTTGGCGCGGCGGGGGCTGCATCTTCCGTCGGAATTCTTCTGGCTCAGGTCCTATGCGGGCGGACGCGAAGGTTCGCGCAACATCTCGGTGATGATCTCGCCCACGGCGCGTGTGCGCGGCCACAACGTGCTCTTGCTCGACGGCATCCTCGATCGCGGGCGCACGCTTGCGAAAGCGACGGAGTTGCTGCGCGAACAGGGCGCGCTGTCGGTGACGACGGCCGTGATGGTGGACCGCAAGCGCGAAGACGCCGAAGCGCAAGCCGATTATGCGGCGTTCACGGGGCTCGAAGGTTTCCTGATCGGCTACGGCATGGACGATGCGGGCCACTATCGCGGCCTGCCCTATATCGCGCGCGTGGATTGATTTCCTTTAGTTGCACTCAAATCTGTTTGTCATCCCGGACGCGCGGCTTCGCGCGATCCGGGCCCTATCGAGAAGCCGCACGATGGGTCCCGGCTCTGCGCGGCATTCGCCGCTTGGCCGGGATGACAGTGAGATGTTTGGCGAATTCCTGTAGTGCTGGAAGATCACTTCTTCTTCGTCAGTTCTTCGAACCATGCGATTGCCTCGGGCGTGTCCCATTCGGCGGGGCCTGTGGCGCGCGCGATCTCCATGCCCTGCGGATCGATCAACAGCGTCGTGGGCAGGCCGAAGGTCTTGGTCGCGGCCATCAGCTTCATGCCGGGATCGGCGAAGGCGGGGAGTTCGGCTGCCTGATGGGCGATGAGGAATTGGCCCGCCACATGATCGGCGTTCCTCTCCACATCGACCGTCACCACGGCGAGCCGCGAGGCGGGTATCGTGCGCTGAAGATTGGCGAGCGCGGGAAGCTCCTTGACGCAGGGCCCGCACCAGCTGGCCCAGAGGTTGAGCAGCACATAGCGGCCCCGGTATTTCGACAGCGCATAGCTGCGCCCGCCCATGTCGGTGAACGACACGTTGGGCACAAGGCTTGGCTTCGCGGCCGGCTTCAATTCGGCGAGGGACGCAGGCTGCTTGGGCGTTCCCTTGCCGGGCGGGATCACATATAGAACCACCAGTGCGCCCGCCACGAGGGCAACCACGGCGGCGAGCACGATGAGCAAACGCGAACGGGTCATGTCGATCCTAAACAATGAGCGCCTGAACAGATGAGCGCGAACAAGATGTGGGGCGGGCGTTTCGGCGCCGGTCCCTCGGCCATCATGGAGGAGATCAACGCCTCCATCGACTTCGACAAGCGGCTGGCGAACGAAGATCTCGCCGGATCGCGCGCTCATGCCCGCATGCTGATGGCCACCGGCATTATTTCCAAATCCGACGGCGAGGCAATTCTTTCCGGCCTCGAGCAGATCGGCAAGGAAATCGAGGGCGGAACCTTCGCGTTCAAACGTGAATTCGAAGACATTCATCTCAATATCGAAGCACGCTTGGGTGAAATCGCGGGCGCGGCAGCGGGCAGGTTGCACACCGCGCGCTCGCGCAACGACCAGGTGGCGACCGATTTCCGGCTTTGGGTGCGCGCGGCCTGCGACCGCGCAGAAGCGGGCATCGTTGCGTTGCAGAGGGCCCTCGTCGCGCAGGCCGAAGCGCATGCCGATACGATCATGCCGGGCTTCACGCATATGCAGCCCGCGCAGCCGGTGAGCTTCGGTCATCATTGCCTGGCTTACGTCGAAATGCTGTCGCGCGACCGTGGGCGGTTTGCCGGCGCCCATGCGCGCGCCAATGAATCGCCGCTCGGTGCTGCGGCACTCGCGGGCACGCCGTTCGCAATCGACCGCAAGGCGACGGCGAAGGAATTGGGCTTCACCCATCCGATGAGGAATTCGCTCGACGCGGTTTCGGCACGCGATTTCGCGCTCGAATATCTCGCGGCGGCTTCGATCTGCGCCACCCATCTGTCGCGGCTGGCCGAGGAGATCGTGGTGTGGGCGACGCCTTCGTTCGGGTTCGTGAAATTGTCGGATGCGTTCACCACCGGCTCCTCCATCATGCCGCAGAAGCGCAATCCGGATGCTGCCGAACTGGTGCGCGCCAAGATCGGGCGCATCCTGGGAAGCTTCGTGGCGCTGA